>NZ_VLSR01000040.1:0-4639 GCF_007558235.1 Acinetobacter sp. RF15B
AAAAAAATATTATATAAAGTAATTATTTCTAAATAAAATCTGATAAAATCAGCTAATTTTTTTAATTAAGTATTTAATTATGAATAAATTTTTATTAGCAACTTTAATATATTTAGGAACAACAAGTGCATTTGCATCTAACTGTTCAATTAATTACGTAGCTAACGAACAACTAGCAACAAAAATTAAAGAAAATGGTTTTCAGTTTAAGGATTACCAAAAGCTATGCCAAATATTAGATAAAAATGATGCTGGTATCAAAATTTCATCAATTAGCCAAATAAGCCCATATCAAACAACAAGTTCTGTACGAGTAGGTTTATATTTAAGACCAGAGAAATACAAAGGAATGACAAGCTCAGGGAAAAACCGAATAGGATATGAAGAAAAAAGAACATCTAACGCAGAAGAAGAAAATACATATAACGTAACGATGACATTACTAGAAGACCTAGCCCAAGATGATAATTACAGAAATAAAATGCTAATAGAGTTAAACGAAATGAAAAGGGCAACAAAATAAAAGAACCTAGAAATCAGCTGATATCTGATTTAGGCTTGTTTAGTCTCAAAAAAAGAGAGTTTATAAACTCTCTTTTTTTCTTCTAAAATATGTAGCCCTACTAATCCCCATTTCTTTCCATGGTTCGCCTAACCCAGGTCTACCGCCTGATTTAGACTTCTTACCGCCTATAGCACCTTTTCTACTTTGGCGATCTATAAACTCTTGATAACAGTAAGCGTCTTTTTTCCAACAATACGTAGCAATACTTTTCGCAGTAGCTTTAATTTCTGAATACGGCAATGCCTCTAAAAATGCCTCATTTACGCTTAAACACTGTTTAGTGACTTCTTCTAGCCAGGTACTATAAATACCACCTCGATGCGCTCTTACAGCCGTATATGCCCATTTACGCACGGTATCAAATAGTGTGCAGTTGCGTCCAAGTCCTGAAACCTCTTGTTTCTTGCTTAGTTTCTTAGGTAAATCGACAAAATCAGCCAAATAATCGAGCGTATAAGCTTGTTCACTCCAAAAAGTGACACGCCAATCTTTATGAAATGGATTCTTCGTAATGAGATGACTATAGCCAACATCTGCCCCAAGTTTATTGGCAAGTCCTGCTTGAACCTTTGAGGCATAGGCTATTGCTTTTTGACTACCAAACTCACTGGTACACAGTGGAATTTCTAATTTATAGCAAATATGAGCATGACCATTTTTTAAGGTCTGTGCTGTCCAATAGGGCATTGGCAAATTTTCGTCATGCCATGCCATGACAGCATCTGAACGATCTATATCAAAAAAGAAGTAATGAAGCATACAAGGCTGATTACCCTGTATGTACTGCATATTGATTGCCGTTTTTTTCGGTCTTATTTGTAAGCCATACAATAAATCATCTGCACAGTATGGTTTATGAGCAAGATTTTCAAAAAAATCGCTTAATTGAGCGTTATTCACCTTTTGCAACGTCCTGTATGTTGCAAATGCTCAAAACATCAGTAAAATACAAGTATCGAATTTGCGTTTACTGATGCTTTAAGTATTTGTTAAACAATGAGAAAAAAGTAGGTTTGCCGACCTGCTTTTTTTTCGCCTGAAAGAAAATCTAACACAACTTTACTAGCTTTAAAAGTTATTGATTTTCTTAATTTTATAGCCGTTTTTTTGCTAATATACGGCATATAATCTAATTAAATATTTCTCGAAGTATGCAAGATTCTTAAAATAAAAACTCGCTTGGCTTCCTCATCAATTTGAATAATTGCACGGTATGGACTGTCAGAAATAAGCATTTCTCTTGTTCCTAAACTGCCCTTTCTTTTGGTGCGTTTTGGTGAGAAATATAGGGTTTCTAGCTGCTCAGTAATTTTTAAATACATCTTTTCTGCTAGCTTTTCTCCCCATGTTTCTATGCCATACGCCAAAATTTCAATTAAGTCCTGTTCTGCTTGTGGCAAGTAAGAAACTTCATAGGTCATCTTTTACGGCTCGCTACCAAGTCTCGCGCTTTTTGCATTGCAGTAGCATGTACTGACTTCATTTCTTTCGTATCAGATGGATGTGATTTCAAAGCGTTTAACGCTTCTGTAATTTTCTCTTTTTCCCAATCTTCATAGTCATCATCTTGGACATCAAAAAGGCTTTCTAAGTGGGTGCCTTTAACGTCTTTTAATGACAAGAAAACACCAACAGGGCGCTTATTCTTTGTCACTAATACAGGCTCTCGCTGCATAGTATCTAGTAATTCACCAAAGCGTGATTTTGCATCTTTCGCTGTAATAACTTGCATTTTAAAACCTCATAAAAGTAGGCGTTTTGTCTATTTTAGACTTTTATCAAAAGTAGTCTAGCGTAATTTATTAAACTTAACGCTCAATACCTCTACTTGCTTTCCTGTTAGCCTGTTTTTCTTTCATTTGTTGATTAAGTTGCTGTTCACTTCTCTTAATTTGCTGTTCAGATTGTTTAATTGCTGATTTTGACTGGCTAATTCCTCGTTCTGACTTCTCAATACTTGATTCTGAATGCTCAAGGTTTCGATCTGCTCGCTCTGATTTTGATTTATAGCGTTTAGCTCTTTCAATTGCTTCTCTAACGAGTTCAATAAGTCTTTGTAGCGATTCATAAAGTCGTTTGGCATTATCTTGTTCCGCTTGATTAAGATTACTCTGTTTTACGTCCTGCTTTGCTTCTTTTGAGGTGGCTAAGTTTTCAAATAAACTTCCGCTATCCATCAAAAACTCCTTTCCATCATTTGACTGGTTAAATGGATTTTCAAAAGGAGTTTTAAAGTTAGATTCTATTTTTCCAATTTCAGTACCATTTGACTGGATGTGGTTTCGTAAGCGTCCGCTTTTTTGCTGTTCTTCGCCATGATATATAAGGTTTTCTTGTCTTCGCTCTCGTGTAATGTCACCTTCCGCAAGATTTGTTTTTCTAGAGGTGTCTGCTCTACTTTGAGATTGATTTCGGCTAATTCCTGCTGCTTGTTCTGGATTTGCTTCGCTAACCACCAATTGACGCCAAGAAAGACTAGAAACACTGTAATCAAGATGCCCAGAATTGCTCCCGTGAGAATATTCAAACGCAAAGCGTTTCTGATTTTCGGCTGCTGGTCTTTGATGGTTTGAAGGTTTGACCTTAAAATTTTCTCTGTTTCCTTGCTGCTTGCTCTCAATAAGGCGTTGTAACTTTCCAAGTGCTGTTTCGTAACGCTCTCGGCTTGTTCTTTGATAATCCTGTCCTGCTCGGCGGTGTTCTTCTGCAAATTGCTTATCAAATTGTCGATTTTCATAAATTACGCCTTCTAAACGAATATTTCGCTTGCTGTCAGGATTCTTAATACTGATTGATCTATCTGTTTCTCTAGCAATCTCAAAACCTGCACCCTTGAGGGTTTTAACTACATCCTGCCTATTTTGAATATTGCCGTTGCTAATTTGCTCAGCAATTGCAGTCCCGATTTGCTCTTTAATTTCTTTAACGCTTTGCGGTAGGTTTTGGCTATTCAAAGTTTTAACCGCTTGAGCTTTCTCTGGTGCGTGGGGATCTGTTAAACCATGCTCAAAATTAGTGACTTGCTTCCAGTTTTCTACAAGTGGGCGGTCAGCTTGATCAAAATAAGGTTGTAATCTTTTTCCTGTACTTAATTCCACGTTTGGAATAATGAAATTAAGTTCTAAACGCCCTTTATCAGTGTGTTCTATCCAAGTAATGTCGTATTGATCGCGCTCTAAACCTGCAAGTAATGTTTCTTCAAAGCTCTGCATGATGGCTTCTTTTTGCTGTTCTTCGAGGTTTAACTCTTCAAATGAAAGTACTCCAACCGTATAGCGATTCTGAAAGTCCAGGTTATCTGCCAATCGTTGGGTTAACTCAGGATCTCCACTCAGTAAAACCGCACCTGGTCTATCTCGATCTTTGCCAAGTAAGTAGTCAATTGTTGCACCTGCACTACCTCCCCCTTTATTTCCCAAGAATTTAACGATCATAATTAGCCAAGATTCCTTGCAATTGTTCTCGAATAACTGCCAACTCTGCGAAAGCTCTAATTTTTTCTAAATCAGATTCCACAGTATTTGCTTGTCTAGCAATCTGATTTAGATTTCCCCCAATGCGTCCTAATGCCGCTAAGAGTTGAGGATCTGCCACTTTATAGTTTCTTTTTTTATTCGGTTTCTCATTTAGGCAAGTATTCCTAATCCAAGTCGCAAGTTCTCCTCCTGTCATTCGTTCAAGTAAGGCTTGATGTTCAGCTTCGGTCAAACGGACTTTGATCTCTTTTTGTCTTTTGATGATTTCTTTCTTCGTCATGACTAAATCTACTTCATGGATAGGATCGGCTTTTTTTGTGAGGACAAATTGCTAAATGAAGGCAATTTACCGCAACACAAAAAGGCGAAAGAGGGTCAAGGGATTCTTCCCTTGCAAGGCACAAAAGGCAATCTAACGAAAACTTAATTTTTTGTATAGAGTACCCTTTGTGTGTCCTTGCCCTTTTTTAAAAAAAAATATTATATAAAGTAATTATTTCTAAATAAAATCTGATAAAATCAGCTAATTTTTTTAATTAAGTATTTAATTATGAATAAATTTTTATTAGCAACTTTAATATATTTAGGAACAACAAGT
>NZ_VLSR01000041.1:0-3518 GCF_007558235.1 Acinetobacter sp. RF15B
TTTTGAATAATGAGCTGGCGATGACTTACTCTCACATGGGTAACCCCACACTACCATCAGCGCAAAGAGGTTTCACTTCTGAGTTCGGGAAGGGATCAGGTGGTTCACTCTTGCTATGGTCGCCAGCACAACTGTTTATGGACTTGTTCGGGTCTTATCTGACTGCTTTGCAGTGTTTGCCTTACTTGGTACCAAATAGAATACATTAACAGGTACATTTGAGTTGAATATTGTCGTACTAACGAGCTTCTGAATCAAGCTGTTTTTCTGGATATCGAATCAATTGCGCTTTATACAACAACTGTTTGGGTGTTGTATAGTCAAGCCTCACGAGCAATTAGTACTGGTCAGCTTCATGTATCGCTACACTTCCACATCCAGCCTATCAACGTCGTAGTCTTCAACGGCTCTTTAGGAGACATAAAGTCTCGGGGAAATCTTATCTTGAGGTAGGCTTCCCGCTTAGATGCTTTCAGCGGTTATCCCTTCCGAACATAGCTACCCGGCGATGCCACTGGCGTGACAACCGGTACACCAGAGGTTCGTCCACTCTGGTCCTCTCGTACTAGGAGCAGATCCTCTCAAATTTCCAACGCCCACGGTAGATAGGGACCGAACTGTCTCACGACGTTCTAAACCCAGCTCGCGTACCTCTTTAAATGGCGAACAGCCATACCCTTGGGACCTGCTTCAGCCCCAGGATGAGATGAGCCGACATCGAGGTGCCAAACACCGCCGTCGATATGAACTCTTGGGCGGTATCAGCCTGTTATCCCCAGAGTACCTTTTATCCGTTGAGCGATGGCCCTTCCATACAGAACCACCGGATCACTAAGACCTACTTTCGTACCTGCTCGACTTGTTGGTCTCGCAGTTAAGCGCGCTTTTGCCTTTATACTCTACGCGTGATTTCCGACCACGCTGAGCGCACCTTCGTACTCCTCCGTTACTCTTTAGGAGGAGACCGCCCCAGTCAAACTACCCACCAGACATGGTCCTCGTCCCGGATCACGGGACAGAGTTAGAACCTCAATATTACCAGGGTGGTATTTCAAGGATGGCTCCATGGCAACTGGCGTCGCCACTTCAAAGCCTCCCACCTATCCTACACAGGTAAGATCAAAGTTCAATGTCAAGCTGCAGTAAAGGTTCACGGGGTCTTTCCGTCTAGCCGCGGGTACACCGCATCTTCACGGCGAATTCGATTTCACTGAGCCTCTGCTGGAGACAGCGCCGCCATCATTATGCCATTCGTGCAGGTCGGAACTTACCCGACAAGGAATTTCGCTACCTTAGGACCGTTATAGTTACGGCCGCCGTTTACTGGGGCTTCGATCAAGAGCTTCGCTTACGCTAACCCCATCAATTAACCTTCCAGCACCGGGCAGGCATCACACCCTATACGTCCACTTTCGTGTTTGCAGAGTGCTATGTTTTTAATAAACAGTTGCAGCGGCCTGGTTTCTGAGGCTGCCAGCAGCTCAAGGAGCAAGTCCTATCACCACCGGCAGCGTACCTTCTCCCGAAGTTACGGTACCATTTTGCCTAGTTCCTTCAGCAGAGTTCTCTCAAGCGCTTTGGTCTACTCGACCTGACCACCTGTGTCGGTTTCGGGTACGATTCCTGTGTAACTGAAGCTTAGAGACTTTTCCTGGAAGCATAGTATCAGCCACTTCACCAGTAAACTGGCTTGCTATCAGTTCTCAGCATAGAGCACCCCGGATTTGCCTAAGATGCATGCCTACAACCTTTCACCTGGACAACCAACGCCAGGCTGACTTAACTTACTCCGTCCTCTCATCGCATTACACAGAAGTATTGGAATATTAACCAATTTCCCATCGACTACGCCTCTCGGCCTCGCCTTAGGGGTCGACTCACCCAGCCCCGATTAACGTTGGACTGGAACCCTTGGTCTTTCAGCGAACGGGTTTTTCACCCGTTTTATCGTTACTCACGTCAGCATTCGCACTTCTGATACCTCCAGCAGACTTCTCAATCCACCTTCATCGGCTTACAGAACGCTCCCCTACCACTTACGCATAAGCGTAAATCCGCAGCTTCGGTACTATATTTTAGCCCCGTTACATCTTCCGCGCAGGCCGACTCGACTAGTGAGCTATTACGCTTTCTTTAAAGGGTGGCTGCTTCTAAGCCAACCTCCTAGCTGTCTATGCCTTCCCACATCGTTTCCCACTTAATATAGATTTAGGGACCTTAGCTGGCGGTCTGGATTGTTTTCCTCTTGACTACGGACGTTAGCACCCGCAGTCTGTCTCCCGGATAGTACTCATTGGTATTCGGAGTTTGCATCGGTTTGGTAAGTCGGGATGACCCCCTAGCCGAAACAGTGCTCTACCCCCAATGGTATTCGTCCGAGGCGCTACCTAAATAGCTTTCGGGGAGAACCAGCTATCACCGAGTTTGATTAGCCTTTCACCCCTATCCACAAGTCATCCCCCGGCTTTTCAACGACGGTGGGTTCGGTCCTCCAGTTAGTGTTACCCAACCTTCAACCTGCTCATGGATAGATCACCCGGTTTCGGGTCTATACCCAGCAACTAAAACGCCCTATTAAGACTCGATTTCTCTACGGCTCCCCTATTCGGTTAACCTTGCTACTGAATATAAGTCGCTGACCCATTATACAAAAGGTACGCAGTCACCGAACAAGTCGGCTCCCACTGCTTGTATGCATGCGGTTTCAGGATCTATTTCACTCCCCTCACAGGGGTTCTTTTCGCCTTTCCCTCACGGTACTGGTTCACTATCGGTCAGTCAGGAGTATTTAGCCTTGGAGGATGGTCCCCCCATATTCAGACAAGGTTTCACGTGCCTCGCCCTACTCGACATCATTATCTAAGCCCTTTCGTGTACAGGACTATCACCCACTATGGTTGCACTTCCCAGAGCATTCCACTAAAACTTAGATAACTTAATGGGCTCTTCCCCTTTCGCTCGCCGCTACTGAGGGAATCTCAATTGATTTCTTTTCCTACGGGTACTGAGATGTTTCACTTCCCCGCGTTCGCCTCAATAACCTATGTATTCAGTTATTGATACCTACCTTATGGTAAGTGGGTTTCCCCATTCAGACATCTCCGGATCACAGGATATTTGCCGCCTCCCCGGAGCTTTTCGCAGGCTATCACGTCTTTCATCGCCTCTGACTGCCAAGGCATCCACCACATGCACTTAATTACTTGACTATACAACCCCAAACAGTCGTCCATCCCTACAAGTAGGATGAGCAACATGATTAACCAATTTCTCAGTCAATCACACAGTTGGCGTTTGTGCACTTAAGCACTGTACAGCTTCAATTAGATTCATATACCAAAACGCTTGATTCAGTTAATTTCGCTAGTTCTCATTTCAAGTACAGTCATTAACAGGTAATAAATTACTGTTAACTTCCGTTCTATCTATGAGTATGAACAAATTATTTCAACTCAAATATATGCTGTTAATGATTTTTCTAGCCTTCGTCAGGTCTAGAAACTGTGATAAATCACAGA
>NZ_VLSR01000042.1:0-2981 GCF_007558235.1 Acinetobacter sp. RF15B
AATTTAAGTTAAATAGATTAACTATAACTTAAGGTTATAGACCAAGGATGGATATATCCGTGGCGCAGCAAAAGTATAGAATAGATCACAGAATAATCTGAAGATAAAAAGTGTGACAGGCTCCTTTGGGCATACTCAAATGCACCCATCTTAAACTGGCAGCTAATGTACAAAAGTTGATAGAA
Organism: Acinetobacter sp. RF15B; assembly: GCF_007558235.1. NCBI lineage: Bacteria > Pseudomonadati > Pseudomonadota > Gammaproteobacteria > Moraxellales > Moraxellaceae > Acinetobacter > Acinetobacter sp. RF15B. The sequence goes on from NZ_VLSR01000042.1 coordinate 186, forward strand.
GCACACAAGTTCAATTTTGCACTTCTGCCCCACTATTGCAAAACTGCTTGTTAGTAGCCGTTTTTTCTTACTGTTTATAGATTCAATAATTTTTGAAACGAAAAATTGGGACTAAACATTTCGGTTTCGTTTTCTGTCGATTCGTCCTGCGTATCTTTTGCATAAACAAACATTTGTTGTTCGTAGTTTTCGATGGCATTTTCAATACTTGTAAATTCTCCGTTTGTAAGGTTTTCAGACAATATCAAAGCATCCAATAATCCCGTATTTACACCCTGTCCTGCAAAAGGCGACATCAAATGAGCAGCATCGCCAATCATTGTTATGGGTAATGGACGGTTACTTTTCCAATCATTGTTCAAAGGAAATTTCCTTGTGGGCAAGCATTGAAATGTTGATACCGAACGTATTAATTGTTTGTAAACTTCACTCCATTTGGAAAATCTTTTCAATAAAAAATCGGCAACGCTGTTTCTGTCCTGAAAATCTAAGGGAATTTTATTTTTCCATTCATCGGGCGTTTTAAAACTAATTCCTAAATACAATGCACCATTATTATTGGGATTGGCAAACAATAAAATGCCCTGATGTCCCGCCATTAATCGGTTGCCGTTGCATAGCTGAAAAAATCCGGGACAGTTTATTTCCGGTTGAAGAATATCAGCTTGGATGTTGAAAGTACCGGTTTCTTCAACTTGCGTGTCGGTAACAAAGCTCCTTATTTTCGACATTCCACCATTGGCAAGAATAACCAAATCTGCTGTTTCACTCGGTTTATTCTCAAAAGTTAGTGTCCACTTCTTCTTACCAGGTTCAAGCATAACAAGTTTTCTATCCCAAATAACCGTGTCGTTTTCTAAACTATTCAACAAGATAGCCCTTAAGTCATTTCTGTTTATTTCAGGATTGTCAAATCGATTTTCGGGCTTTACATTTTTTGTGGATAAAATATTGCCTTTTTCATCAGCAATATTTACACCCATTGGTAAGGCTAAGTCATAATAAGTTTGTAACAATCCCGCTTTTTTCATTGCTTCCTGACCTGAACCTTTGTGTAGGTCAAGGGTTCCACCAAAAATTCTTGCCTCTCGGTCGTTGTCTCTTTCGTAAACTGAAACGTCTATGCCGTTTTGCTGTAATAATTTTGCCATAGTCAGTCCAACGGGTCCACCACCAATTATTGCAACGTTCTTATCACTAAGTAAATTCATTTGTTTGTCTGTATCTATTCGCATTGTCATTCAAAAATGGCACATAACAAGTGGCTATACGCCAAATGGCGTATATATCCACTATATCTTATTTTGCTAAACCTTTCATTATCAGTGACAAATCCGTTTTCAACCGTTTACCGTTCGTTTCTACTCTCTCAAAAGGATTTATATTCATAGTGCTTTTTGTTAAGTTTTGCTCAAATATACAAATCCTTTCTATATATCTAACAAATCCATCGGACTTTTTAATTGTTCCATTCCCTTGGTGGTAATATGTGTATAAACCTCAGTTGTTTTACTGCTTGAATGACCTAACAACGATTGAATATAACGTAAACTCGTACCATTCTCAAGCAAATGCGTTGCAAAGCTATGTCGTAAGGTATGTACAGTAACTTCCTTTTGAATCTTTGCTTTTAAAACAGCTGCTTTAAAAATGTTTTGAATACTTCGGCTTGAGTATGCGCCACCTTTTTGACCTTCAAATAAATAATCTTTTGGTTTATATTCCATAAAGTATGTTCTTAAAATAATTAATGTTTTCTCAGATAAAATGGTATAACGATCTCTTTTTCCTTTTGACTGTTCTATACGAATTTGCATGCGCTTGGAGTCAATGTCTTTTATTTTCAGGTTTATACATTCAGAAATGCGCAAACCTGCCGAATAAATAGTCATCAGAATAGCCTTGTGTTTCACGTTTTCAATAGCGCGTAGTACCCGAATGGTTTCTTCTTCACTCATCACAACAGGAAGTGTTTTTTCTTTTTTTGGTCTTTCGATGAAATATGTTTTCCGTTGTCCACCCAAAACACGTTCGTAATAAAACTTAATCGCATTGATTGCCTGGTTTTGATAAGATATTGAAACTTTTCGCTCCATAACCAAATGTCGGAGAAATGATTGTATATGTCCTTCATTCAATCGATCGACGTATAGGAAGAATAAACGCCCTTTTCACCCAAGTCCAACAGCTTTGGACCGCAGTTGACTCTTTCGACACCCCTGCGATGCAACCCAATCCGGCTGACGGGGAGCCAGCAACGCTGAAAATTTACCCTCCTCTTTCCCACTAGCGGCTCCTTTTCCGACAACCAGCACGGCGGATCCCTGCCGCGGCGCTGTGAACGCAGCATTTTGATTGGTATCGTTGGCCTTCAGGCTCGTCAGTCAAACAGACCCAGGAGCAGCTCAGCCGGTGGCGCCCGGCTTTCGGGTAACGCCCTGGTCCCGCTGGTTTCGGCTTTGTGCTTCAGGTGATCAAGGATCTGCTTGATCACTATAGGGTCTTCAATGCAGGCGATGACTTTCATGGCGCCGCCGCAGCCGCTGCAGGTCTCGATGTCGATATTGAAAACACGCTTGAGCCGTTGCGCCCATGTCATCGACGCTCGCCGTTGTGCTGGTGTTGCCGGTTCATCAGCCACCCTGACCTTGTTGCCCCTGCCCCGTTTTTTTTTTTTGGCTGTACTTTTGAGTCCTTGCAGGTGAATTTTATGCTTAACCCAACCACAACGATTGCTGCAATTGCAACTCCCCCAGGGCGTGGCGGTGTGGGGGTAATTCGCCTGTCAGGTCCAAA
>NZ_VLSR01000043.1:0-2849 GCF_007558235.1 Acinetobacter sp. RF15B
GTTAAGGTCTTGCGGGGTCGAGGGGGTATCCCCATCGCTCAAGGAACAATTGAAAAACCGTAGGTTTAAAATTGTGTAGTGAGTACACAATTCGCTTCGCTATTGTTTTGACCTGTGGCACACTGGACAAAACTAGCGATAGAATGGTGTCCGGTATCTGATGGCTTACGCAATTTTAAGAACAGCAAAACTTAAAACTTTCGGCAATATTGGCGGTTCTTTGGCCCACAACTACCGCACGAGAGAAACGTTAAATGCAGATGATCAACGCTCCCATTTAAACAAGCATGACATTGCAACGGCTGAAGAAGTTAAACAAGCAATTCAAAATAGATTACCTGAGAAGGTTCGCTCTAATGGTGTGCTTTGCATTGAATATTTTATTGGTGCTAGCCCCGAATATTTTACGGAATCAGGTGATATAGACGGATCTCAATATTTTGAGACTGCAAAAAAATGGCTTGAAGACAAACACGGTAAAGAAAACGTAATCACTACTTCCGTGCATTTGGATGAAACTAGCCCGCACCTGGTCGCGTATGTCGTTCCTATAGACCAGGATACAGGCAGGCTAAACGCTCGAAAGTTTTTAGGGGGTCGTGCCACATTATCGGCAATGCAGACTGATTTCGCCAAGACAGTGAAGCATCACGGCCTAAGCCGTGGCGTAGAAGGCAGTAAGGCCACACATACAACCGTTCAAGAGTATTACGCCAATATCAACAGGTTTGAGCCAAAACCGGAAATTGTTGCACCTAAACCAAAATGGTACGAAACATCGAATATGTACGCTGAGCGTCTACAGAGTGAAATCGTAAGCCAGCTAAACCCTAAATTTACAGAACTTAGCGCAAAGGCTGCGACTGCTGAATTAGCAAAAAAAGAGGCCAAAGAAGCTAAAGAAACGGTTTTAGATTACAGAGATCGTTTTCAACCAATCATCAATGCCCTAGAGCCTTTAGAACAATCTGAACGGCAGCAATTAGTTGATGCAATGAAAATAGAAAGCACCAAAATCCAAGTTAAAAAGGAACTTGAAAAACAAGCTGAAATTGAAGCTAAACAAGCAAGAATTGCAGCTGCAAAAAATAAAAGATTATTTTCTAAAGCTCGGACTTTGAAATCTAAAAAATCTAACGGTCAAGGTTATTAATTTTTTCTTTTTGGTGTTTTAAAAATAATAAGACACCAAAAGGAAGTAACAAAGCGAGTGTCTACGAGCGATATAACGAAAGTTCGCCTACTCCCCCCTCTGAAAAACCGTTTTTAACCCACTTAAACGCTCGTTATAGCTCGATTAGATGCAAACCTATGCTTAGGGACCTCGCGAAGCGAGAAAAGAGCTTCTGAGCGAAGCGAAGGCATAGTCGCTTTTGCTTTTGGAATTACTCTCCATCAATTGATAAAAACAGCCCCTCAGACTGAGCAAAGCGAAGTCACAACGTCCGAGCTTTAGCGAGGGCATAGGGCTGTTTTCATAAAAAATTCTCTTTTTATATTATTTTAAAGATTTTAAAGATTTTACGCCCTCTGAAAGCATTGATATGAGCGAGTCCTAGAGCTTAACTATGGACGGATTCCTCCTCAACTATGGACGGATTCCTCCTCAACTATGGACGGATTCCTCCATTAACTATGGACGGATTCCTCCTAAAAAAACCAACTATTGACAAGTTCATACTAGTCCATCAATATGAAAGTACAAACCTGTCAGTAGTTGAAAAGGGAATGACTAAAAATAATCTGATTGTGAAATCGAACCAAGTAATTGAAGCGTCTTACACACTATCAACGCTTGAACAGCGTTTAATCCTCAGTGCAATTGCTCAGGTGCCAAAAGGTGAAGCGGTAACAGATGCAGTGCTTTACTCCCTTTCTATTAAAGATGTGGTTAAGCTTGGCGGTGACGTAAAGGTACTTAATTCAGAGTTTAAGGAAGCCGTAAACCGCTTGTATGATCGTTCTATTGTCCTTAGAGATATGGATGAATCAACGTCATTTCGATGGATTCAACAGAAAAGAGAAACTAAAGACGGTGTGTTCTCTATCCGCTTCTCAGCCCCAATTTTACCCTTCCTATCCAACCTTAAAACAGAGTTCACTAAGTACTTAGAATCCGACATTGTGGGTATGACAAGTCCTTATGCTATTCGCGTCTATGAGTTGATGATGCAGTACCGTAGCATTGGAAAACGTCAGATAAGCCTTGAGGATCTACGCTGGATGTTCCAGCTCCAAAACAAATATCCAGTTTGGGCTGATCTGAAAAAGCGTGTGATTGACCAAGCCGTCAAAGAAATCAATGAATATAGCCCTTATAAGTTGACTGTTGAACCAAAGAAAACAGGTCGTAAGATCACGAGCCTTGTTCTGAAATTCCAAGAGAAAAAGTCCCTACAAGCATTAAACGAGAGAACTAATACCTCAAACTATGGAGGGATTCCTGCAACTTCAAAGGCCGATACTAAGAGCATTACCGGCATCGGTTCGGTTACCAACGCCACGATGCAGAAAAATACCAATACTTTAGCGCATCGGGTCAGTCGTATTATTCAGGTGCTTACCATAGATAAAGAGCTGCAAAAACGCTTTCAACGTCCTGATGAAACAGTGATGCAAATGGGCCAGCGTATCCGTCAGGACAATACATCCGAGGATAGTGTGGCTAACCTTGAATCTAAGCTTGAAGAATTTGGTGTTGTCTTCTAACTTTTGCAAGACCGTTAAGGTCTTGCGGGGTCGAGGGGGTATCCCCATCGCTCAAGGAACAATTGAAAAACCGTAGGTTTAAAATTGTGTAGTGAGTACACAATTCGCTTCGCTATTGTTTTGACCTGTGGCACACTGGA
>NZ_VLSR01000044.1:0-2512 GCF_007558235.1 Acinetobacter sp. RF15B
GTAAGCGTCCGCTGAACACACCTTATGAATTCATCCTATAAGCCTTAATTTAGTCCCCACTTAAAAACAAGTGGGGACTAAAATTTATGACTACAAATCACCAGACATCCATCGCATCTCTTGCGAAAAAACGAAGAACATACAGTGCTGAATTTAAACAGCAGATCGTTCAGGCTTGTAAAGCACCGGACGTTTCAATTGCTTCGGTCGCTTTGCAACATGGATTGAATACAAATCTTGTATCCAAATGGATTCGCTTAATTGATGGTAAGCCAGGGAATGATCGCTCACCACTACCGAATAAACCTGCATTTATTGCCTTATCTTGCTCTGCACCATTAGATCCTACTCCTACTGACATGTTAACGGTTCAAATTACTTTACCCCACTCAAAAGCAGAAATTGGCTTGAAATGGCAAGTATCAGAAATATCTGCTTTAGCAGAATTACTCAAGGCACTTGCAACATGATCCGCATTGATGAAATCTGGCTTTCTACCCAACCTCTGGATATGCGAGCAGGGATGGATACTATCATGGCTCAGGTGGTGAGAGCCTTTGGCTACATTAAACCGCATTGTGCTTACCTGTTCTGTAATAAACGTGGCCATCGCATGAAAGTGCTGGTACATGATGGACTGGGCATCTGGCTGTGTGCCCGGCGGCTGGAACAGGGAAAATTCCACTGGGCGCAGGTTCACCAGGGTGAAAGCATGGCGATCAGTCCGGAACAGTTACAGGCACTGATCCAGGGTTTACCTTGGCAGCGCATTGGACGACAGCAGGTGGTGACGATGCTCTAAACTAGGCTGGTCCATTCTGCTATTCTCCAAACGTTCTATTTCCTCTGCGTCATGACCTCAGGCATACTGCGGTCATGAATACGCTGCCAGACTTAAGCCAACTGACCCATGAACAACTGCTGGAATTTACCAGACAGTTGGCAATGCAGCATCAGTCTCTGGCACAATCAAATCAAGAATTAGAAAAATCAAACCAGCAATTGGATGCCAAAGTTCAACATCTTTCCATTCTCACGCAAAAATACGAGCATGAGCTCGCACTATTTAAACAGCACAAATTTGGCAGTAAAAACGAACATCTCACCACAAAACAAATCCACCTATGGGACGAAGCGGTCGAAGAAGATATCGCAGCAGTTGATTTGGAACTGGAGCGGCTGAATGCAGATAAAACCGATGCAGCGACAGAGAAAGCCACAGTCAACAAACCTAAACGTCGACTGCTGCCAGATCATCTACACACCATCCGTATTGAGCATGAACCTGCATCAACCCAATGCAGTTGTGGCTGCCAGTTACGTCGTATCGGCGAAGATATCAGTGAAAAACTGCATTTCAGACCAGCACAGTTCTACAAGGAACAGCATGTCCGTGGCAAATGGGTCTGTGATCAGTGCGACACTCTGACTCAGCAAGCGATGCCCGCCTATGTGATTGATAAAGGCATTGCTTCACCTGAACTGCTCAGCCATGTGCTGGTATCGAAGTATGCCGATCATTTGCCGCTGTACCGTCAGCGCCTGATCTATCAGCGGGCGGGCATTGATCTGTCCAGATCTACTTTATCTGACTGGATTGGTCGCTGCGGTGTGGAACTGGAACCTCTGGCCAATGCCTTAAAAGAGGTGGTGCTGCAACAGCAGGTGCTGCATGCAGATGAAACACCAGTCACCATTATGCGGATGGATGATGATGAGAAAAAACCGAAGAAAGGTTATGTCTGGGCCTATGCCACCACACAGTACAATCCAGTTCAAGCGGTGATCTATGACTTTCAGGATAGCCGTTCAGGCCAGCATGCTGCAGAGTTCTTGAAAGGCTGGCAGGGTTATCTAGTCTGTGATGATTACAGTGGTTATAAAGCACGCTTTAAATCAGGCCAGGTGATTGAGGTGGGCTGCATGGCCCATGCGCGTCGTAAATTCCATGAACTGCATGTGACCAAAAAAAGTCAGGTCGCTGAACAGGCATTAGTGCTGATTCAGAAACTGTATGCCATAGAAGCAGAACTCAGGAAAAAGACCGATAGTACAGCAGAACAGCGCCGCGAATACCGACAACAGCACAGCCAACCGGTGATGCAACAACTATATGAATGGCTCAACCAACATTATCTGACGGTACCATCGAGTTCTCCCACCGCCAAGGCCATCAATTACACGCTGAAGCGTTGGTCAGCTTTAAGCCGCTATCTGGATGATGGCAATCTACCCATTGACAATAACTGGGCAGAGAACTCAATGCGTCCCTGGGCATTGGGACGAAAGAACTGGCTATTTGCAGGTTCGCTGCGTAGTGGTCAACGAGCGGCCAATATCATGACTTTAATCCAGTCAGCAAAGCTGAATGGGCTGGATCCGTATGCCTATCTCAGTGATGTGCTGAAAAGGCTGCCGACACATAAAGCGACCCAAATAGAAGAATTACTGCCACATCGCTGGAAATCCAACTCAAATTAAAAAATAGGCATGGGGTTCAGCGGACGCTTAC
>NZ_VLSR01000045.1:0-1994 GCF_007558235.1 Acinetobacter sp. RF15B
TTTGAACCCTGTTTGATGCTGCCGTCAGAACGCACCACCATTTCATTAAACAGTTTCGGATTGGCAAAGGTTGCACGCTGCGCCGTCAAATGGTCACCGCGGTGCGTTGCGTAAGAGTTGAAGTCTTCTTCAGGCACCCCCATTTTGTGCAGATATTCACCCGCTGCCGAATCCAGCATGATGGCATTCGATGGTGACAGATGATCCGTGGTGATGTTATCACCCAGAATTGCCAGTGGACGCATATTCGCGAGTGTACGTGGTGCAGCCAGTGCGCCTTCCCAGTAGGGCGGGCGGCGGATATAGGTACTTTGCGGACGCCAGTCATACAGCGGACTTGCTGCCTGCTCACGCTCCCCCAGATCAAACATCGGGATATACACCTGCTTGAACTGTTCCGGTTTAACCGATTCTTTGACCAGGGCATCAATTTCCTCATCCGACGGCCAGATATCTTTTAAGTAAATCGGGTTGCCGTCTTTGTCTTGCCCTAATGCATCTGTTTCGATGTCAAAACGGATGGTTCCGGCAATGGCATAGGCCACCACCAAAGGCGGTGAAGCCAAAAATGCCTGCTTGGCATAAGGATGGATACGTCCGTCGAAGTTGCGGTTACCTGAAAGCACCGCTGTGGCATACAGGTCACGGTCAATAATTTCCTGCTGGATGTTCGGATCAAGCGCACCCGACATGCCGTTACAGGTGGTACAGGCATAAGCGACAATACCGAAACCCAGTTTTTCCAGATCACCCAGTACTCCGGCTTCTTCCAGATATAAAGCCGCTGCTTTAGACCCCGGGGCAAACGATGATTTCACCCACGGTTTACGCACCAGGCCCAATTCATTGGCTTTACGTGCCAGCAAGCCTGCTGCCACGGTATTGCGCGGATTAGAGGTATTGGTACATGAGGTAATCGCAGCAATGATGATCGCTCCATCTGGCATCAGGCCTTTTGCTTCTTGCGCGCGAGCTGCTTCTAAATTGCCTGCAATACCTTTTTCTTTCAGGTCCGCCGTTGAAACACGTGCATGCGGATTTGATGGACCTGCGATGTTACGGGTCACGGTAGAAAGGTCGAAACGCAGCACACGCGGATATTCCGCCTGTGTCATGTCTGAGGCCCAAAGACCAATTTCTTTGGCATAAGTTTCAACCAGCCTGACCTGCTCGGCTTCACGGCCCGTCAGCGTTAAATAATCAATGGTATTCTGGTCGATGTAGAACATTGCTGCAGTTGCCCCATATTCAGGCGTCATGTTGGAAATCGTCGCACGATCCCCTACCGACATGCTGTCTGCACCTTCACCAAAGAATTCCAGATAGGCGCCGACCACACGCTCTTGACGCAAGAATTCTGTGAGCGCCAGTACAATATCGGTTGCGGTAATGCCCGGCTGACGCTGACCGACCAGCTCCACCCCGATAATGTCAGGCAAACGCATCCACGAAGCACGGCCAAGCATTACGTTTTCAGCTTCTAAACCGCCCACCCCGATTGAAATCACGCCCAGAGCATCGGTATGCGGGGTATGTGAATCCGTACCGACACAAGTATCCGGGAATGCCACGCCATCACGGTTTTGAATGACTGGAGACATTTTCTCCAGATTGATCTGGTGCATGATGCCGTTACCGGCTGGAATCACATCGACATTTTCAAACGCAGTTTTGGTCCACTCAATAAAATGGAAACGGTCTTCGTTGCGGCGGTCTTCAATCGCCCGGTTTTTTTCAAAAGCATCCGGGTCAAAACCGCCATATTCCACCGCTAGAGAGTGATCAACGATCAATTGCGTTGGTACCACCGGATTGACTTTGGATGGATCACCGCCCTGATCGGCAATCGCATCGCGCAAACCTGCAAGGTCAACCAGTGCAGTTTGACCGAGAATGTCATGACAGACCACGCGGGCGGGATACCAGGGGAAATCGTGATCCTGTTTACGGTAAATCAGTTCTTTTAACGACTGTTCAAGAATCGCGGGATCACA
>NZ_VLSR01000047.1:0-1709 GCF_007558235.1 Acinetobacter sp. RF15B
CTGCGCTGGGTCCGGGAGGGACGCTCGTCATGCCCTCGTGGTCAGGTCTGGACGACGAGCCGTTCGATCCTGCCACGTCGCCCGTTACACCGGACCTTGGAGTTGTCTCTGACACATTCTGGCGCCTGCCAAATGTAAAGCGCAGCGCCCATCCATTTGCCTTTGCGGCAGCGGGGCCACAGGCAGAGCAGATCATCTCTGATCCATTGCCCCTGCCACCTCACTCGCCTGCAAGCCCGGTCGCCCGTGTCCATGAACTCGATGGGCAGGTACTTCTCCTCGGCGTGGGACACGATGCCAACACGACGCTGCATCTTGCCGAGTTGATGGCAAAGGTTCCCTATGGGGTGCCGAGACACTGCACCATTCTTCAGGATGGCAAGTTGGTACGCGTCGATTATCTCGAGAATGACCACTGCTGTGAGCGCTTTGCCTTGGCGGACAGGTGGCTCAAGGAGAAGAGCCTTCAGAAGGAAGGTCCAGTCGGTCATGCCTTTGCTCGGTTGATCCGCTCCCGCGACATTGTGGCGACAGCCCTGGGTCAACTGGGCCGAGATCCGTTGATCTTCCTGCATCCGCCAGAGGCGGGATGCGAAGAATGCGATGCCGCTCGCCAGTCGATTGGCTGAGCTCATGAGCGGAGAACGAGATGACGTTGGAGGGGCAAGGTCGCGCTGATTGCTGGGGCAACACGTGGAGCGGATCGGGGATTGTCTTTCTTCAGCTCGCTGATGATATGCTGACGCTCAATGCCGTTTGGCCTCCGACTAACGAAAATCCCGCATTTGGACGGCTGATCCGATTGGCACGGCGGACGGCGAATGGCGGAGCAGACGCTCGTCCGGGGGCAATGAGATATGAAAAAGCCTGAACTCACCGCGACGTCTGTCGAGAAGTTTCTGATCGAAAAGTTCGACAGCGTCTCCGACCTGATGCAGCTCTCGGAGGGCGAAGAATCTCGTGCTTTCAGCTTCGATGTAGGAGGGCGTGGATATGTCCTGCGGGTAAATAGCTGCGCCGATGGTTTCTACAAAGATCGTTATGTTTATCGGCACTTTGCATCGGCCGCGCTCCCGATTCCGGAAGTGCTTGACATTGGGGAATTCAGCGAGAGCCTGACCTATTGCATCTCCCGCCGTGCACAGGGTGTCACGTTGCAAGACCTGCCTGAAACCGAACTGCCCGCTGTTCTGCAGCCGGTCGCGGAGGCCATGGATGCGATCGCTGCGGCCGATCTTAGCCAGACGAGCGGGTTCGGCCCATTCGGACCGCAAGGAATCGGTCAATACACTACATGGCGTGATTTCATATGCGCGATTGCTGATCCCCATGTGTATCACTGGCAAACTGTGATGGACGACACCGTCAGTGCGTCCGTCGCGCAGGCTCTCGATGAGCTGATGCTTTGGGCCGAGGACTGCCCCGAAGTCCGGCACCTCGTGCACGCGGATTTCGGCTCCAACAATGTCCTGACGGACAATGGCCGCATAACAGCGGTCATTGACTGGAGCGAGGCGATGTTCGGGGATTCCCAATACGAGGTCGCCAACATCTTCTTCTGGAGGCCGTGGTTGGCTTGTATGGAGCAGCAGACGCGCTACTTCGAGCGGAGGCATCCGGAGCTTGCAGGATCGCCGCGGCTCCGGGCGTATATGCTCCGCATTGGTCTTGACCAACTCTATCAGAGCTTGGTTGACGGCAATTTCGAT
>NZ_VLSR01000048.1:0-1499 GCF_007558235.1 Acinetobacter sp. RF15B
CGGTCTGCCAGGCATTCCTCCGGCCGCAATGGCACAGCGAGACGACCGCCTTCCGCGATGGATTGTGCCGGAACGAGTGCGTGTTTCAGATCGCCATAGCGCCGGGACCTAGTAAGCCAGACATCTCCGGAGCGGAACGCATGGCCTTGTCGCAAATTCTTCAGGTTAACTCGATGTTGACCATGGGGAGAGAAGTTGCCGCTCCTGATATTGCGGAGCGAGCCGATGATTTTGAATACCATTGCCGAAAAGCTGAAGCGCCAGTCGAAGGATGATTTCAAGGGCAGGCATTTCGAGGCCTGGCTGATTGTACAGGCGGTTGCCTGGTACTTGCGCTACCCGCTCAGCTATCGTGACTTGGAAGAGATGTTTCGCGAGCGGGGCTTCGAGGTCGATCATAGCACGATCAACCGCTGGGTATTGGCTTATGCACCTGTCATCGAGAAACGGCTGCGGCAGTTTCGTCGACCCCATTGCGGCTCGGTCCGGATTGATGAGACCTATGTCAAGATCCGCGGCAAATGGCGCTATCTGTACCGAGCCATCGATAAGCATGGCAATCCGGTGGATTTCCTGCTGACCGCTAAGCGCGATCTCGACGCTGCCAAGCGGTTCTTCCGAAAGATGCTTAAAGATGAACCCTTGTTGTCGCCGAACAGGATTGGGACGGACGGGGCCAACACCTTCCCGTCAACGATCAAAACGTCGGTTGATGATGGGCTTCTCCATCCCGATCCCGTGCATTATGTGACCAAACATCTCCAGCAGGGGATTGAGAGCGACCATTTCCGGGTGAAGAAGAACATGCCGAAGATCGGCGGTTTCCAATCCTTTAACACGGCGCGGCGAACCATCGCGGGTTTCGAGGCGATGCTGTGGCTGCGGAAGGGCTTTGGCTTTTCAGGCGGCTGGACCGTCAATGACCAGAATGATTTGCTTGCGCGCCTCTTCGGACTGCAAAAGGTTAACAAAGCATGAAAATACCGGCCTTGGCTGGGTGATAGCTGCCTCCAAAAGTGTTTGCGACACGCCCGGAACAATTCAGCCACTGCACCCATGTTCCGAGTTGGTGTGGTTTGCGGATCGTATGCCGGCATCTCGTTGCGCAAGATCTGCACCCAATCGGCAGGCACGGGCGGCGATCTCCAATCTGCGGGATCAGTCAGATCACCCGAGTGCGTGGGCATGACAATCGTGCCCTGGGGACCAACACAATCCAGAAGGGCCTGAATCACTGCGACCGGCCCTCCCGCGACCCAGCCGAGCGAGCTTAGCGAACTGTGGACGAGAACTGTGCCACCAAGCGTAAGGCCGTTCTCTCGCATTTGCCTTGCTAGGCTCGCGCGAGTTGCTGGCTGAGGCGTTCTCGAAATCAGCTCTTGTTCGGTCGGCATCTACTCTATTCCTTTGCCCTCGGACGAGTGCTGGGGCGTCGGTTTCCACTATCGGCGAGTACTTCTACACAGCCATCGGTCCAGACGGCCGCGCTTCTGCGGGCG
>NZ_VLSR01000049.1:0-1489 GCF_007558235.1 Acinetobacter sp. RF15B
TGAAAACATTTAGAATATTGAGTGAGCGCTATCGAAATAGACGGAAAAGATTCGGCTTACGCATTAATTTAATCGCTGCATTAGTAAACCGAATAAACTCGCAATAAGGACTTTCGCAAGAGGTCTAATAAAAAAGAATTCTCATTCTGATAGTAATTGAAATAAAAAGCCGACTTTCATCGGCTTTTTATTTTTTACCTTTCCAAAACCTCTTCCAGCAACTCCTCACTCGGTGCAAAGTAATACGCACCATCCATTGGAGTCACAAAATGTAGCAAGCGGTCATGGATTCCATCGCCAGACGTACCGAACATGCGCTCTAACATGTATCAGTAATAGATCTCTTCCATAAATCAAAAAACGATCTACTTTTTTTGCTGCTTATTTGTACCGAAAAACCTTCAATATTCCTGCATAATCTGCGGATAAAATACATCGATTTAAAGAAGCTTTCTGAAACACAGTTCAAGCGATACACCGGCATCTCATGGTCAACCTTTGATTTAATGGTTGAGCAATTGAAAATGCATGTTCCTGCCAAAGGCAGACCGCCCAAGTTAAGCCTGGAAGACCAGGTTCTGCTCTGTCTAAGCTATTGGCGGGAATACCGAACCTTATTTCACGTTGCGACGAGCTACGGGGTTTCAGAGCCCACAGCCTCAAGAATTGTCCGTCATGTTGAAGACTGCCTGATTCGGTCCAATCTCTTTAATTTACCCAAAGATTTACCCGAGGGCGAAGACATTGACTGGAATGTGGTGATTGTAGATGCCACAGAAATTCCAATCCAAAGGCCTAAAAAAACAAAAGAAAAGCTATAGCGGCAAGAAAAAGACCCACACCTTCAAAGTACAGGCCATCATTCATTATCAAACTCAAAAAATCCTGAGTTTATGTACGAGTCGTGGTACCGTACATGATTTCGAACTCTTCAAACGTAACTTGAGTCAGATTCCTGCAGGTGCATTTATCCTTGCAGATAAGGGTTATCAGGGAATTTATACAGTGTATCCAAATAGCTTGTTGCCATTAAAAGCAAAGAAGCGCTGTAAACTGGATCCTGAACTAAAAATCTATAATCAGCAAATCAATAAAAGAAGAATTGGGATTGAGCATGTATCTGGCAGTTTGAAAACCTTCAAAATTCTTGCTGAGCGATATCGCAATCGAGGCAAAAGACTGGGATTAAGATTCAATTTAATTGCTGGAATCTATAATTTGGAACTGAGTAAAAAATGACTTATGATAGAAGTCTATTATCTCACGAAAAATTTCAACCTATAGATTTTATGTACCAAAAGTATATTATGAGTTTGCAACCAAACAAAAATTAGATAAAAAATGTCAGTAGAAGATATTTATTAGACCTCTTGCGAAAGTCCTTATTGCGAGTTTATTCGGTTTACTAATGCAGCGATTAAATTAATGCGTAAGCCGAATCTTTTCCGTCTATTTCGATAGCGCTCACTCAATATTCTAAATGTTTTCA
>NZ_VLSR01000004.1:0-251358 GCF_007558235.1 Acinetobacter sp. RF15B
ATTTGCGAGATTAAAACATTTCCGTGCTATTGCTACCCGATTTGATAAGCTTGCACGAAATTATCAGTCTATGATTTACATTGCTTGCATGTTTATTTGGTGTAAAGCCAAATGAGGACACGCCCTAGAACTTTTCAGCTCTTGGCCACACTGATATTCAATGACAGGCTTCAGGGCTTTCCGGGCCATACTGGTATCGCTACAGGCAGAACTCATCAGGGTAGCAGCAATCATTGGCCACAATAATTTTACTTTCATGTTCAATTCATTTAATTGAGCAAGTAAAGACAGCGTATGTCCTGTCTTTTGCAGGCTTTAGGTCTTAGGCGAGTGCATGAATCTTACTAATCCATTGAGTCTTTTCAGTCTCAGACATAAATGAAGCTTCAAAAGAATTAATCGCCAACTGTTTCAATTCCTCTTGGCTTAAATCCAGCGCTTCAGTAATGGCAATAAAATTATCATTCATATAGCCACCAAAATAGGATGGATCATCTGAATTGACAGTGACATGCACACCCTGCTGCAATAGACGACGGATATTATGCTGCTGCATATTCTCTACCACACAAAGCTTCAGGTTGGATAATGGACAAACCGTTAGTGGCATTTTTTCAGCGATCAGGCGCTGCATCAGTTCCGGATCTTCTTCTGAACGCACCCCATGGTCGATACGGTTGACTTTTAACAGATCCAAAGCCTCCCAGACATATTCTGCCGGCCCTTCTTCACCCGCATGCGCCACCACCAGAAAACCAGCTTCACGGGCTTTGGCAAAGACACGTTCAAATTTAGCAGGCGGATGCCCGACTTCACTGGAATCCAGCCCTACAGCAATGATTTGATCTTTATAAGCTAAAGCCTGCTCCAAAGTTTCAAATGCAGCCTCTTCACTTAAATGGCGTAAGAAACACATGATTAAATGTGAGGTGATCCCCAGCTTGGTTTTTGCATCCTCACAGGCTTTTTGCAAACCGTTGATTACCGTTGCAAAGGCAATACCACGGTCAGTATGGGTTTGCGGATCAAAGAATATTTCGCTATGCACCACATGATCTTCTGCACATTTTTCAAAATATGCCCAAGCCAGATCATAAAAATCCTGCTCATCAATCAGCACATTTGCGCCTGCATAATAAATATCTAAAAATGATTGTAAATTATGGAAATTATAAGCCTGTTTAACTTCCTCAACCGATTGATATGGAATGGCAACTTTATTACGTTGCGCAATTGCAAACATCAGCTCAGGTTCAAATGTTCCTTCAATATGCACATGCAGCTCCGCCTTAGGCAAAGCACGGATCAACTCAAGATGATTCATCACGATTCCTCATAAATCCCGAAAATAAAAAAGGGCGCAAACCGAGTTTACACCCTTTCCAAATATAGAAAAATTAACCGCCAAACATCGCAAATTTAATGGCCCACAGCACAGCGACAATCCATACCATATAAGGTACGGTCTTCGCTTGACCGGTCAGGAGCTTGATCAATGCATAGCTGATAAAACCCATTGCAATACCATCTGCAATTGAGTAGGTAAATGGCATAAATACAATGGTTAAAAATGCTGGTACTGCTTCTGTAATATCGTTCCAGTCAATATGTACGATGCCCTGAATCATCAATACACCCACAAACAATAAGGCAGGTGCAGTGGCAAATCCGGGCACTGATTGTGCCAATGGAGCAAAAAACAGACAGGCAATAAATAACAGGCCAACAATTACTGCGGTTAAGCCGGTACGACCACCCGCTGCGACACCTGCAGAAGACTCGATATAAGGGGTTGTAGACGATGTACCCAATGCAGCACCGGCAACAATGGCGGACGAGTCGGCAAATAATGCTTTTTTCAAACGTGGCAACTTGCCATCTTTTAGCAGGCCTGCGCGATGAGAAACGCCAACCAACGTACCAGTTGAGTCAAACAAGTCGACTAAAAAGAAGACAAAAATGACACCAATCAAGCTTGCGGTAAACAAGCCTTCAAAGTCCATTTGCATGAAGGTTGGAGTAATCGAAGGTACCGCACCTACAACGCCTTTAAACTCGCTTAAGCCCATTGCAGCAGAAATAGCAGTTAATACCAAAATACTGATGATAATTGAACCACGCACCTTAAAGTGATGCATGACTACCACCATCAGAAAACCAAATAAAGCCAGCAATACTGAAGGTTGCTTTAAATCTCCCAAACCGACCAGAGTAGCCGGATTATCAACAATGATTCCCGCATTCTTGAGGGCAATCAGCGCCAGAAATAGACCAATACCCCCACCAATCGCCAGTTTGAGCGACATTGGAATCGCATTTACAATTGCCTCTCGAATCTTGAACAGGCTGATCGCAATAAAGACCAGCCCCGAGACAAATACCGCACCCAATGCGGTTTGCCAAGGCACTCCCATTCCCAGACAGACAGAATAAGTAAAGAAGGCATTGAGTCCCATACCCGGTGCCAGTGCAATCGGATAGTTTGCGATTAAACCCATCACAAAACAGCCAATAGCCGCTGCAAGACAGGTTGCAACAAAGACAGCCCCATGATCCATCCCGGTTTCGGATAAAATCATTGGATTGACAATAATGATGTAACACATGGTTAAAAATGTAGTTACACCAGCCAGAACTTCTGTACGGAAACTGGTTTTGTTCTCACTCAGCTTAAACAAACGTTCCAGCATATTTTCTGAAGATGGATTAGGAGTCGCCATGACCTAGCCCCTATGAAGTAAATTTTATGCTTTGAGCATGCCGCCAGATTCATGAGATTTCATTAAATACCTCATTAATCTTAAAGATCTGTGAGCAATAAATATGCCAGCATTACTCTCTGACGGATCAAAATATTTCAACAGCAACAGTAGAAGGACCGCGCCATAAACACCCAAAAACAACTTAAACAAAAAAGCTGCATAACTTTTATGCAGCTTTTTCCTCATCCGGATCAGACATTTAAAAAGCTAAAAGCCGACCCAAATTTATATTTTTCAGATTATAACACATTGATTTCTTATTACTTCTTTGATTTTATAATTTATTAAAATTCAAACTATCCAGCTTAAGTCTTTTCTTAATTTTGTCTTATTTATTATTTATTTATTTTTAATTAGTTTAACTTTATTGTTTTAATAATGAATGAAAAATTCCGATCTAATCCCGATGACGATTAGAATCCAGTAATTTTTGTGAATGCTGAACCTCCTTTAAAATTTGATGGATTTCTGTATATTTTTTCAACTGTGCCTGCTGATGCACATAATAGCTCAGTAGACTGACAATGATTATAAAAATAGGAATCGTGCAAGTTTTCATTTTCTGTAACCACTTTGTTACCCGATCACAGCAATACTAACAAAAACCTAACAAATATGTGACTTAGTTTACATTTAACCCGATAAAGCGTGAGTTTTGCAACCCTGCTTTCAATTATTGGATTAAAATTTTACTGAATACTTATCTAATTAAGTTCGTTATTTCTATCTATTTCTCGTATTTCATACCATACATTAATAATATTAAAATGATGAAGATCAAATATTTATTTATATTTTAGAATTTAAATACCTGTAAAATCCATTCCAATATAAACCATTAAAACCCTATTCATTTTATCTGTATTGAGTCTCCAAAAAAATCCTTCAAATACAGTACATAATTTCCTATATTAATAATATTTATACAGTATTAAGGATATTGTTCTTGGCACTGTTTGATCTAACGATATTTAACAGCTTCCTATAAATCAGCTATTTATTTAACTTAAGCTCACTCCACTTGATACAAATACCGTTAAAGTAGAGTGAGCCGATTCTGAAATTAGCGATCTAATTGTTCATCACGTTTAAAGACCAATTCGCCTTTTAAAGAACTGTCCGCATCAAAATAATAACCTTCACTATTAAAAGCTTTAAGCTCTTCAATCCGTTCAATTTTATTTTCCAGAATAAAACGAGCCATGAGACCACGGGCTTTTTTAGCATAAAAACTAATGATCTTATATTTTCCATTTTTCTGATCTAGAAATACCGGCTTAATGATGTGTGCCTGAATCTGGCTTTCCTTGACGGACTTGTAATACTCATCTGAAGCAATATTGACCAATAACTCTGAATTGGCCGCTGCCAGATCAGCATTAATCTGATCAGTAATGATACTGCCCCAGAAGTCATACAGGTTATGACCGCGTGTGTTTGCCAGTTTGGTTCCCATTTCAAGACGATAAGGCATCATTAAATCTAGGGGGCGTAACAGGCCATATAACCCGGACAACATGCGTAAATGTATCTGGGCATGAGCAAGCTCGGCATCACTCAGATTATAAGCATCCAGGCCGGTGTAGACATCGCCTTTAAAGGCAAAAATCGCCTGTCGGGCATTCGACAAGTTAAAATCGGGCTGCCAGTCACGAAAACGCTCTACATTTAACTGGGCAATTTTTTCACTCACACTCATTAATGTGGCGATTTCTGAAGCAGATAACTTACGACTAAGGTCGACAAGCTCTTGTGAATGCTCAAGCAATCTTGGTATGGTAAAAGAATCTGTCGGTAAATTTGAAGCATAATCGAGGGTCTTTGAAGGAGAAATGAGTGCAAGCATGGTTAACCTGGTTAAAAAGTGATTAATCACACTATATCAGCCAACTTATTTTAATTCCAATGCATGTTTTTACTGACCACAATCGTTAAAATAAGCCACACTCCTGTAATGAATCGATTCTCCCATGTCCGAGCAAATTTTCCTTCAGGGTCCTGTGGGACAACTTGAAGTTTTTGTGGATTATCCTCAAGGTGAAGTGAAAGGATTCGCGGTTGTTTGCCACCCTCATCCATTGCAAGGTGGTACTCCACAGCACAAAGTTCCAGTTCTGTTAACACAAATGTATCTGGAACGCGGCTGTGTAGTTTATCGTCCAAGTTTCCGTGGCTCTGGTCAAAGTGAAGGTCTGCATGACGATGGCTATGGCGAAACGGATGATGTATTGGAAATTATCCGGTACGCACGTGAGCAGCACACTGGCCTACCCTTTTATGCAGGCGGTTTTAGCTTCGGTGCCCATGTTATTGCGAAAAGCTATGCTGCACTGCCTGTAGAGCTACAGCCAAGTCAAACCATTTTATGCGGCTTACCCACTGCAACTGTTGCAGGTATTCGTCACTATGAAACTCCGCATATTAAAGGAGATATTTTATTCATTCATGGCGAAGCGGATGATATTACCCTATTATCCGACATGATGGCATGGGCCAAACCACAACGTCATCTAGTGACGGTTTTACCCGGAGCAAACCATTTCTTTACCGGCTATCTCAAACAATTGCGGATCGCTATGGCCCGTTTTCTGACTTTAGGCTAATTTTAAAAAACCTCATATCAGATGAGGTTTTTTATATCTTTCCAGCATTTTATGATCCGGCTTCTCGATTAGTCTTTCCATTCAAAACCACTAAAGCCTTCCTGTTCTTTTAATGAAGCTTCTACAGCCTGCGCCAGCTGATTCATCAAGCTCCGCTCGGCAATACGCTCTAGCCAGTCCTGTTCCTCATCAGGATAGGATGCAATCTCACAAATAAAGTGTCCTTCACTGTCCTGGGTCTCACAGCTGACAGAAAGCGGCAGTTCATGATCTTCAACCGCAACCGCAACCTGCCCTCCACTTTGTGGCAAGGTCTGAAAACCATATTTACCCAGTTCACTAGCAAGCAATTGCGCGATGTATTGCTGAGTTTTATGATGATCCTGTAATTGCTGCTGACCTTGAGCATGGGCCATAAATTTTAATATTCGCATCACTACTTCCAAATGGCTTTTTTCTTGTATGGGTTTAGCATAAGCCAATATAAATAAAACAGCCAAGCAAAAGCTTGGCTGTTTTACACAAATTCAGAAATTATTCTGTTACGTCAATCGTCAGACCTGCTTGAGCAGTTAATTGAGTAAAGGTCGGGAAGCTGGTTGCCACCGTTTCAGTCCCAATAATCTTGATCACACCCGAATTACGCAGACCTGCAATCGAGAAGCTCATGGCAATGCGATGGTCATGATGTGATTCAATTTCCCCGCCTTCAAAGATAGCTGACCAGTCGCCTGACTTGCCTTTACCTTCGATAATGATGCCATCTTCTGTTGGCGTACAGTCAATCCCCATTGTTTGCAAACCATCAGCCATGACCTGGATACGGTCTGATTCTTTTACCCGTAGCTCAGCAGCACCCGTCAGGATAGTGCGGCCTTCAGCACAAGCTGCAGCGATGAATAGCGCAGGGAATTCATCAATCGCCAGAGGCACTTGATCTTCCGGAATATGAATTCCTTTTAAGGTACGTGTACCACGAATACGAATATCCGCAATCGGTTCACCGCCTGCGATACGTTCATTCTCAACAGTGATGTCCGCACCCATCTGTTTCAGAATTTCAATGATTCCGGTACGTGTCGGGTTAACTCCCACTGCTTCAAGAGTAATATCCGCATTTTCAGTAATAGCAGCACCCACCATAAAGAAAGCCGCAGAGGAAATATCGGAAGGTACTTGAATATCCGTACCGACAAGCTTTCCGCCACCTTGTAGGGAAATACGGTTAGCTTCGGTTTTTACTTCATAACCAAAAGCACGCAGCATACGCTCGGTATGGTCGCGCGTTGGTTCAGGCTCTGTGACTGCGGTTTCACCCTCTGCCCACAGACCTGCCAGCAAAATGCCGGATTTCACCTGTGCCGATGCCATTGGCAAGTCATACTGGATGCCTTTCAGGTTTTGGTTTCCGGTGATCGATACCGGCGGCGTACCGCGTTCACCTGTGGTTTGAATCTGGGCGCCCATTTCACGTAAAGGATTGGCAATACGCTCCATCGGACGTTTAGACAGCGATGCATCACCGGTCATGACTGAATCGAATTTTTGTGCAGCCAGTATCCCCGAAAGAAGACGCATCGAAGTACCCGAGTTCCCCATGTAGATTGCAGACTGCGGTGCTTTCAGACCGTGCATGCCCACCCCATGAATGGTCACTTCACCATTTTTAGGGCCTTCAATACTCACGCCCATATCACGGAATGCCTGCAAGGTTGCCAGTGCATCTTCGCCTTCCAGAAAACCAGTCACATGCGTGGTACCTTCTGCAATGGCACCAAACATGATAGAACGGTGTGACACAGATTTGTCACCAGGCACGCTAAATTTGCCCTGGAATTTTTTGGCACCCGGCTGAATGGTAAATTGTTGTGTCACTTTACTTTTCTCCATGAAAGGTTTCTTGACAAGCATATGATTGAAGTGCTGGCGCGCTGCCTGAGCATGTCCCAACAAACCCATTAATGTCTGGGAGTCTTCCTCTTCAATCAGTTTACGAATAATGGCGAGCTGTGCCTCAAAGCCATCCACGGCGTTGAGTATCGCTTTTTTATTGGCAAAAAAGATGTCATGCCACATCTGTGGGTCACTGGCGGCAATCCGCGAAAAATCCCGAAAGCCTCCCGCAGCATAACGAAAAATGTCTAAATTGTCTTCACGCTTGGCCAGCTGTTCGACCAAGTTAAAGGCCATTAAATGCGGCAAATGACTGGTATGAGCCAGCACTTCGTCATGCTTGTCCACATCCATACAAATAACTTCCGCATGAGCGGCCTGCCAAAGCTGAATCATTTTATCGACAGCCCAGTCTGCACTGGTCGGCAATGGCGTTAAAATGACCTTGTGGTTGGCAAATAAATCGACCTTCCCGGCATGTACACCGGTGTGCTCTGCACCTGCAATAGGATGCCCTGGCACAAAACCGGCTGGAAGCTGCTCACCATATACCGCCTTGGCAGCAGCGACTACATTGGCTTTAGTACTGCCAACATCTGTAATGATGACATTTTCAGCCAGATGAGGCTGAATGGTTTCCAGTACCTTTTGCGTAGCACGAACTGGCAAGGCCAAAACAACCAGATCTGCACCTTGAACTGCCTGTACCGGATCAGTATAACCCGCAGAAATCAGCCCCAGTACTTTGGCATCTTCTAGGGTTTTTTGTGAGCGTGTCGAAGCCACGATGTCATTCGCCAAATGCTCGGCACGAATGACCCGCGCCAGGCTTGAACCAATCAGTCCAAACCCGATAAATGCAACTTTTTCAAACAGTGGCTGCGACATGGTTTAAGCTTTAGCCTCTAAGCCGAGTACTTTGGCAAGTGCGCTCAGGAATTTGGCATTTTCTGCTTCGGTTCCAATCGATACACGCAAATGATTTTGAATCCCTACTGGGCGTACAATCACACCCTCTTTCAACAGGCTATTGAATATTTGTGCCGGATCAGCCTGTATATCAACCAGAATAAAGTTGGCGCGTGAAGGTACGTAGTTCAGACCTAAAGCCTGAAAACCTGCTTCAAGCTGAGCCATGCCCGCTTTGTTCGCTTCACGAGATTTTTCAATAAACGCTTCGTCTTTCAGGGCCGCAACAGCAGCGACCATCGCTAAATGGTTAACGTTAAATGGCTGACGAATACGGTTCAGATAATCCGTTACTTCAGCAGAAGCCAGAGCAAAACCTACCCGCAGTGCAGCCAAGCCATAGCACTTAGATAAAGTACGACTCACGATCAGGTTTGGATACTGTTTCAGGAATTTCAGACTATTGAAGTTTTCCGGGAAATATTCCACATAAGCTTCATCAAGCACGACGATGACCTTGGCAGGCACTTTTTGCATAAAGCTTTCAAATTCAGCTTCTTCAAACCAGGTGCCTGTCGGGTTATTCGGGTTTGCGATAAAGATCAGCTTGGTATTGTCTTTAATAGCCGCAGCCATCGCATCAAGATCGTGCGAAAAACCTTTTGCCGGGACTTCAATCGCTTCTGCATTAATCGCCTGGGTCACCAGGGCATAGACAGCAAATGCATGCTGGCTATACACCACAGAATCTTGTTCAGAGACAAAAGCTCGGGCAAAAATTTCTAACAGGTCATTTGAACCATTACCTAAAGTGATCTGGTCATGATTAAAACCAAACTGTGCCTTGATCTGGTCTTTTAAAATAAAACCGCCACCATCCGGATAACGGCCAATTTCAGCAATTTCAGCAGCGACAGCTTCTTTGACTTTATCTGAACAACCCAACGGGTTTTCATTAGAAGCCAGTTTCACGATGTCGGTGATACCCAATTCACGCTCAAGCTCACTGATTGGCTTGCCTGGTTGATATGGCTTTAATTTAGAGATGCCTTCATTGGCTGGGACAAATGACATTTTTGAATTCCGATTTACAGATGAAACAGTGACCAATACCCTCGCACTGGCCACAAATGGTTGACTTAAAGTACAGCTTGAGGATATGAACCTAATACCCGAACTTCTTTAACTAGTGGGCGAATTTCTGCAATTGCCGCTTTGACATTTTCCTGTTCAATATGTCCTTCCAGATCAATAAAGAACACATAGGCCCATTTTTCCGGAAGTGCCGGACGGGTTTCAATACTGGTCAGGCTGATATTGTGCTTGGCAAACGGAGTCAGAATTTCCAGCAATGCACCTGCACGGTCATGAGCAGACACCAGTAATGAGGTTTTATCATTACCACTTTGCGGTACTTTTTCACGGCCAATTACCAGGAAACGTGTGGTATTTTCCGGGTTGTCCTCAATATTGCCATGCATGATTTCAAGGCCATAAATATTTGCCGCAATCTCGGACGCAATTGCAGCCGAATGCCATTCATTGCGAATACGGCGTGCTGCTTCGGCATTTGAGCTTAAAGCCACACGCTCTACACCGGGATAATGCGCATCCAGCCACTTACGACATTGCGCCAAAGTCTGCTGATGGGCATAAATCTGCTTGATGCTATCTTTACGGGTATTTTCAGAAATCAGGAATTGATGATGGATTGGCAGTTCCACTTCGCCAATCACATTCAGGTTCGATGTTTTAAAGCAATCCAGCGTATGGTTCACTACACCTTCAGACGAGTTTTCAACTGGTACCAGACCATAATGGGCACCTCCCGCTTCCACTTCACGGAAAACTTCATCAATGGTCGGCAATGGACGCACCACCGCATCATGTCCAAAATGTTTAAGTACTGCCGAGTGCGTATATGTTCCTACCGGCCCCAAAAAGGCAATACTTTGTGGCGCTTCAAGGGCTAGACAGGCTGACATAATTTCACGGAACAGGCGTGCCATGGTGGTATCTGACAATGGACCTTCGTTACGCTCCATAACATTACGCAATACCTGCGCTTCACGTTCCGGACGGTAAAACAGTGGATTCTCTTCCAAAGCGAACTTTGCTTTCGCTACTGCTTCAGCCAAACGTGCACGGCGGTTAATCAATTGCTGGATTTGCTGATCAACAGAATCGATATCTTCACGAATGTTAGCCAAATCTAGAGAAGTCGTGGTGTCTTGATCGTCGTTGATCATTATTATATCGCCCTTCATAAACCTTATCTGTTCCAGTATAACAATAGTCAGCTGCAAATGTTACGCAATATAACTTTATTGGATTAAGTTTTAAAAACAGTCATTTGTTTTTAACCGCTTATCGGTTTTCGTCATATCTGGTAACACTCATGGCAGCCTTTTCACCGCATTTACATTATTAAATTGTAAATTTGGTCTGCCCATCTTAACTGATTTTAAGCAAGATGAAATATCACTATTTCTGAATCTTGATAACTTTTTTAAGCATAAGAAAATTAAAAATAAAGCAAACTCACCTCACCCATTCCTGCCCCAGTGACTTGCTGGACTGTTCACAATATTAAGCACATGCTCATCAAGGTATTTACCCATTTTTGCTTGATTTAGCTTAACTTTTTTACAGTAAAATACTGATCGCTTACAAAGCAGAGACGTTTTTTTAACCTTAAGTCGCTAGTCTGATTTGAAACGAGGATTGGGGTGTTTATCATGCCAAAAAGAATAGCTGTACTGGTGACGAACAATTTTGATGATCAGGAATATCTGGAACCTGTGGAAGCCTTACGCGCAGCCCAGCATAGTATCTGTAATATTGAACTACGTGCAGGCAAGGTGGTTTATGGCTTGCATGGTGGTCTAGCCGTCACTATTGACCGTAGTATTGAACAGATCAGTATTGATGATTTTGATGCCTTACTCATTCCCGGGGGTGAGTCTCCACTTGCACTGGCCCATGATGTTCGGGTGCTGCATTTTATTCAGGCTTTTAATCAGGCCAGAAAAACCATTTTTAGTCTGTGCGATGCTTCATTATTACTCAGTGAAGCCGATGTATTAAAAAACCGGATGATCACCAGTATTCGTGCCCATGCACTGCGCGTACAGTATGCAGGAGCAACTTATTATGATGCCGAACTGGTCAACGATAATAATCAGCTGATTTCATCACGGGTTCCCAACGACTTGCCCATTTTTATTCACGAATGCCTGAATGTACTTAAATCTTAAAACAATAATATATTGATACTTTCCAGATTTTCACATCCTGTTTTCCCCTTGAATTTTTAAATATTTCCCCTATAAAAAAAGAGTTCGTGTCGAACTCTTTTTTCACTTGAAACTCACCGTCCCAGCAGACCTCGTGCCACAATTTCCTTCATAATTTCATTGGTCCCCCCATAGATTCGCTGAATACGCGCATCCACAAAGAAACGGGAAATTGGATATTCCGTCATATAGCCATAACCACCGAACAACTGAAGCAGATTATCAGCCACTTTCATCTGCATATCGGTCGAGAAGCTTTTTAAGGCTGCTGCGGTTTCAACATCCAGTTTGCCCTGTATATAAAGCTCGACATTCTGATTATAGAATGCAGCAGTTGCCAGCTCATCAATTTTGGCCTGAGCCAGCACAAAACGGGTATTCTGGAACTGGGCAAGAGCCTGACCAAAAGCCTGACGCTCTTTGACATATTGTGTGGTGACATCAATAGAACCGCGTATTGCACCCAAGGCAGTTGCTGCAATGGCAGTACGTTCACGTGGCAATTCCTGCATTAAATAGGCAAAACCCTGACCTGGCTGGCCCAGCAACTGATCTTTGGGCACTTTGACCTGATCAAAGAACAGCTCTGAAGTATCCTGAGAGTGCAAACCAATTTTTTCCAGATTGGTGCCTTTTTTAAAGCCCTCCAGATGGGTATCGACTAATAGCAGTGAAACTCCTTTCGCACGTGCCTGCGGGTCGGTTTTTACCGCCAGCACCACCAGATCTGCATGTTGCCCGTTTGAAATAAAGGTTTTGGAACCATTTAATAAATAATGATCATCTTGCAAAATCGCATGCGTGCGTATGGCTTGCAAGTCTGAGCCGGCACCCGGTTCGGTCATCCCAATGGCACCCACCACTTCACCCGTCACCATTTTAGGTAACCAGTATTTTTTCTGTTCTTCTGATCCAATATGCAGAATATAAGGCGCAGCAATATCTGAATGACACGATAACCCAGTGGAAATTGCGCTATAGCCTGCCCGTGCAGACTCTTCGATCAGCATCAGGGAATAATGCGTCGGCACTCCATAACCGCCATACTCTTCCGGCACATCTACGCACAGGAAACCATTTTCGCCCATCGCATGCCAGACAGAACGCGGTATCATGCCTTCGCGCTCCCATTGCGCATAATGCGGAGCAACATGTTCATTCATAAAACGTTTAAAGTTATCGCGAAATAATTCCAGGTCAGCATCATAGGCCAGCATTCTTTTATCCTTATGGCGTTTATCATTATATCCCGAGCACAGACTAGCTATTTTTAAAGCCACTGTCATGTGCTGAAGCTGACTTTTTCCCAAACTCCTGAGTCAATAAGTTTTTCCCATAAAAAAAAGGAAGCCGTAGCTTCCTTTTCTATCCAGACAGCGCATTAATTTGCTTGTGGGCCGTCCTGTAGCATTTGTTTATCAATTTCAGCCGGATTTGCCAGCGCCCAATCCAGTTTTTCTTTATCCAGCTGGCCCACCCATTTTGCAACCATTAAAGTTGCCAGAGAGTTACCCACCAGGTTGGTCAAGGCACGTGCTTCAGACATAAAGCGGTCAATACCGAGGATTAAGGCCAGACCGGCAACTGGGATATGACCTACCGCAGACAGCGTTGCAGCCATAACAATAAAGCCGGAACCTGTGACCCCTGCTGCACCTTTTGATGAAATCAAGAGTACCAGCAGCAAAGTGATCTGATGTGAAAGATCCAGCTGGGTATTGGTCGCTTGCGCAATGAAGATTGCCGCCATGGTCAGGTAGATTGAGGTCCCGTCCAGGTTAAACGAATAACCTGTTGGAATAACCAGACCCACCACAGATTTTTCTGCACCTGCCAGCTCAAGTTTTTTCAGCATACGTGGCAGCACCGATTCTGAAGATGACGTTCCCAGAACAATGAGCAGCTCTTCACGGATCAGACGGATCATTTTCATGATGCTAAAGCCGCCAATACGTGCAATCGTACCTAGAATAATAAAGATAAACAGGAGACAGGTAATATAGAAGCAGATAATCAGCTGTGCCAGCTGCGCCAGTGAACTGATGCCGTATTTACCGATGGTAAAGGCCATCGCACCGAAAGCACCAATTGGAGCAAGCTTCATCACCATATTCACGATGTTAAAGAATACATGCGAGATCTGATCAATGAATTTCAGAACTGGCTTGCCTTGGGTGCCCAGCTTATGCAATGCAAAACCGAACATGATGGCAAAT
Source organism: Acinetobacter sp. RF15B (assembly GCF_007558235.1). Classification (NCBI taxonomy): domain Bacteria; kingdom Pseudomonadati; phylum Pseudomonadota; class Gammaproteobacteria; order Moraxellales; family Moraxellaceae; genus Acinetobacter; species Acinetobacter sp. RF15B. The sequence goes on from NZ_VLSR01000004.1 coordinate 13,680, forward strand.
AACAGAACCTGTAAAATTTCGCCTTCTGCAAATGCACCCACGACTGTATTTGGAATAATATTCATCAGGAAGTCGATGGTAGACTGCGACTCACCTGAGGCTACATATTTACTAATCCCACTGCTATCAAGTGAGGCAGGATCAACGTTCATGCCCACACCCGGCTTGGCAATATTAATCACCAGCAGACCGATAACCAGTGCAATGGTCGATACGATTTCAAAGTAAAGTAAAGCAACCCCACCGGTTCTACCGACTGACTTCATACTTTCCATACCCGCGATACCACTCACGACCGTACAGAAAATCACGGGTGCAATGATCATTTTGATCAAACGAATAAATGCATCACCTAAAGGTTTTAGCTGCTCACCCAGGCCCGGAACATACTGTTCTACGCCATTGATGATTTGTGTACCACTTGGTGAAAAATGTCCTACCAAAATACCTGCGATAATGGCTACAATCACTTGGAAATAAAGTGATTTATAAATTGGTTGTTTCGCCATAACAAATCTACTTGAACGATGTTTCAATAAAAACAAACAAAAAAATGCACTTTTTTAAGCGCACGACCTGCCCCCTCTGGCAAAAGAGTGAAATTCAACCAAATATTCATTCAGTCAAAATAGCGTTTCACAATTGTGAAACGCCAATGCTCTCATCTGATGCTTAGCATCCGACGAAAGTATGAGAACGGGAGAAAGAGATTAAGAAAAATTAAACACACTCTAAGGATTGGTTAAATTTTACCGAATAATTAGCCTGAATGTGTAGAGGTAAATACACATTTGGTCACTTTTTGGGCGAGACCCAATTAGACCTTAGTCGATAGTGAACTATATATTCCGGTTTATCGTATACTGAAATCCATCTCTAGATGAGTTGACATATTCTTTATCTTAATGATCATTTTTCAGGGCATGCCGAGTAAGTTATGAATAGCAAAAGAAATATTTATAAAGATTTTGAACATCCTTTTGCCCAGTTTGTACGGATTATTGGGAAAGGAAAAAATGGCGCACGCTCTTTAAGTTATGAAGAAGCCTATCAGGCTTTTAGCATGATTTTGAAAGATGAAGTACTGGATGTTCAACTGGGAGCCTTCTTAATGTTGCTTCGGGTCAAAGAAGAATCGGTAGATGAGCTGGCCGGATTTGTAAAGGCCACTCGTGATCAGCTTCATTTTAAAGCCCTGGAAGTTGATCTGGACTGGTCCTCTTATGCAGGTAAGCGCAAGCATTATCCGTGGTTTATTCTGTCTGCCTTAACTTTGGCCAAACATGGCTACAAGATAGTCATGCATGGTGCTTCCGGGCATACAATGAACCGGATCTATACTGAGCAAGTCCTGACTTACTTAGGCTATCCAATCTGTCAGGATGATCAGGACGTGGAGCAACAGCTTCAGCAACAGCATTTTGCTTATCTTCCCCTCGAAGCTATTTCACCAATTCTGGCCGATTTAATCACATTACGTAATATTATGGGCCTACGCTCCCCGATTCATACTTTGGCACGCCTGATTAATCCCTTTAACGCCAAAGCCACTTTACAGGCCATTTTCCACCCGGCTTATCGCAGTTCACATCAACAGGCTGCATTTAAACTGGGCTATCAGAACAGTGCAGTCATTAAAGGTGAAGGGGGCGAGTTCGAACGCAATCCGGATGCCAGAACTTTAATCTGCGGGATTAAAAATGGCGAACTTTACGAGCATGAATTGCCCAAATTGACTGATAACCGCAGTCCAACTGAGGAAGAGCTGGATCTGGAGGTTTTCAAAGCAGTTTGGGAAGGCAGGCAGCAACATGACTATGGGGAAATGGCGGTGACTGAAACCATGGGGATTGCGCTCTATACCATGGGTGTATGTGATAGTTATGCGGCCGCTATGCAGCAAGCGAAAACTCTGTGGGCGCAGCGCCATCCACTATAAAGTTTTTCCTTAATTTAACGGCGAATCGGCTCGTATGCTAAGCCTCTGCTGTAATCTGAACCGGCTGACATAAAGTGTGATGCCAACGTATAGAAACAGCAGCAGGTTCGCCGGTAAGTTGATCTTTCGGCCGCCCCATTATTCAGCTCAAAATAAATTGTGAGTTGAAGATCCTGTTTATGACCTTCTCATGAATACTCTAACGAGCAAAGAACATCAGGTACGGCTTCCCCTTCAGCACACCCTGATAAATTCCAATCATCTTGACGAAACAATCAGCATTTTTTTATTCAGTATCCTCTGGCCGAAATTGCGGCTGCTTACAGGCAGCAAAATTTTGATACTCTAGCCTGATGCCGAGCAGCTCCTGCATAAGCTGTAAGGCAGTGCCCGTCCATTTCTGGATACAGACGACCTGGAGCAGGAAGAGCTGAATTATTATGACAATCATCTGAACTTTGAATTAGCTGATGAGATTAGCCAGTTTGAAGATGGGCAGCCGGTCAACATCTTGCATGGAAAGTTAAGTCTGGATTTCTGCGCCCATGAAAAAAGCATTGTGATGTTCACAATGCTTTTTTAGTTTTCAACACTTCTTTAAAATGTCGGGCCAGATTATACAAAACGGATCGGCTTGAATTCTGGTTCATTTTTGTGATGATCATCATCACATTGCTCACCTTCCTCTTTGGTCCCGCGGTCAATATAGCCACTACGTTCAGTTTCCGGCAGATGCTTAATTTCCCAGGCATAGACGGCTTGCATACAGGTCTGGCGCTGTTCTTCGGTTAATGCCACACCATTTGGCCATTTTCCAATCTCAATTGCTGTTCTCAGGCGCTCAACAATTTCAGGATTGAGTACGGCAAGCATTTGTTCAATATTCATGTTTAATCCTGCTTAAAATAATCAAAGTCCTGGTTCCAGCCCAGTTTGGTTCGACACGCATTATAGAAGTCATAACCTGGTGGATGCAGAAGATTCAGTTTAAATGGATGCTTACGAATATGGACGCTATCGTCAATATTCAAAGACACGCTGTGTTGTCCATCCGCACTTACCATCGGCAGTACGCGATTTTCACGAATTAGTAATTTCACTTCGCTATGCCCCCCCACCACAATCGGTCGGGAAGATAAAGTATGTGGATGCATGGGCACTAACACAATGGCATCCATACTTGGATTCAAAATGGGTCCACCACCAGACAAGGCATAAGCAGTTGAGCCGGTTGGAGTCGCTACGATCAAGCCATCACTGTGCTGACGGTAGACATACTGTCCATCAATATTCAGCTCAAAATCGATCATATGTACCGACTTACCCGAGTGTAAAACAATATCATTCAGGGCAATGGCATCGTAAATAATTTCGCCTTTGGAGCGGATTTCCACTTCTAGCAGAAAACGGCGTTCGGTCTGAAAATCCCCTTTTAACACCTGATCCAGCTTAAAGATCACTTCTGTAGGCTTGATATCAGTGAGAAAACCCAAACGTCCACGGTTTACTCCGATGACCGGGGTATTGTACTTGACCAGTGCACGTGCTGCATGCAGCAGTGAACCATCACCGCCTACCACAATCACCAGATCGACCACTTCACCCAGTAAGGCCCGGCTAACCGTTTGCGTATTCTGATAAGGCACCAGCTCAGCAGTGTCAGCATCAAATACCGGATGCAGACCGAGGTTCAGTAGATGATCATGGATAAGACATAAGGTTTCAACCACAGATGATTTATCAGGACGTCCTATTAACCCGATATTTCGAAATGTCTTATGGGAAATTTGCACCAGTATCGTCGCTCCATTACGAATCTTCGCTATCATAACATTAAGCCATACCCGGTTGACAATTTATAAAGCAGGCTGATTATGTCTTCGTTTCTTTGATATATATTTAAGATCCGTTGACACTTCATCTAACTGTGCAACCTTAAGAGAGATATCGCGCAAGATTTTTTAGCTGATATCAGTCCTGAGTTCAAAGATTTAGCCATTTTAAAGGCATGACCCCATAAACGAGATAGCAGCAAAAAATAGATTTGTCCTGAAAGGCCATAGCGAAGACGCTCTCGGCTTTCGTTATAAAACCTGGCAAGTCTCGTTATTTCTCTCATTTCATGCCTGGTGTGCTCGGTTTTAGTTACAGCACACTGCATGTATAAAGTGTCAACAGTCTCCAATTAAGGAGAAATTGTGGTTTTAGATTTTAATTTTAATCACAATACTTGAATAATTATTGCAAAATAATGAAAAGCTTCGCATGATTAGCACAATTTCACAGGATCTTATCATTATTTATGAAGTCTGAACGTGGCCTGGGTCTGCTCGCCTTACTCTTCTCCATTCTCGTCATTTCCGCCTTCGTTGCTTTTAGTATCTATTTGATTCGTCTAGATAATATAGTACGTGACAAGTTTGAAGGCCAGCGCTGGGATATTCCGGCCAAAGTATTTGCACGCCCGATGGAAGTTTATGTCAATGCGCCAGTCAGCCAGCAGGACGTACAGCAAGAATTAAAACTATTAGGTTATAAAAACTCTGACAGCTATGCCAAATCGGGCAGCTTTGTCAGTACGGGGAATATCTTATATGTACATACCCGTGGCTTTGATTTTGGTGACCGGGTTGAACCGGAACAAGTCCTAAAAGTCAGCTTCAATGGCGAACAGATCAGTGATGTCAGTGCAACCAAGCCTTCCAGCTCGGGAATTGCCCGTTTAGAACCTTTATTAATCGGTGGTATTTATCCGCAGCATAATGAAGACCGGGTTCTGATTAAGCTTAATAAGGTTCCTAAACCGCTGATTGAAGCACTCATTGCCACAGAAGACCGTAACTTCTACCATCATCATGGGGTGTCGCCGCGTGGTATTGCCCGTGCGGTGGTCAGCAATATTACCGGGGGTAAACGTCAGGGGGGTTCAACCCTGACCCAGCAACTGGTCAAGAACTTCTATCTCACCCCTGAACGCACCTTAAAGCGTAAGGTGAATGAAGCCTTTATGGCCATGCTGATTGAGTTGCACTACAGTAAAGATGAAATTCTGGAAGCCTATTTAAATGAAGTAAATCTGGGCCAAAACGGTAGTTATTCTATTAATGGTTACGGTCTGGCCTCACAGTTCTATTTTGGCCTTCCTCTACGTGAATTAAATATCTCCCAGCAAGCATTTCTGGTCGGTCTGGTCCAGGGCCCGAGTTTATATAACCCGTGGCGTAATCCAGAAGCTGCTAAAAAGCGTCGTGATATTGTCTTGAACAATATGCAGGTCATGGGTTATCTGACTCAGGAACAGTATGAAACTGAAACGGCACGTCCGCTGAATGTGATTGCCAAGCCGACCTTAGGTCCGGCGCGCTTCCCGGATTTTCTGGACATTATACGTCGTCAGCTACGTACAGATTATCAGGAAGCCGATCTGACCAATCAGGGCCTGCGGATTTTCACGACACTTGATCCACTGGCACAAACGCGCATTCAGGAGAGTTTCAAAAATACAGTAAGCAGTTTAAGTAAATCTAATCCGCGTCGCCTGAAAGATTTACAGGGCGCTGTTTTGGTGGCACATCCTGAAAATGGTGAGCTGGTCGCAGCTGTCGGGTCTACTCAGGATTTTACCGGCTTTAACCGTGCGCTGGATGCCAAGCGTCAGGTCGGTTCTTTATTGAAACCGGTTATTTATCTCACTGCTCTGGAGTCTAACCGCTATCACTGGGCCAGCCCGATTGAGGATAGCCAGCTCAGTATCCAAAGTGATGGCAAAGCCTGGACTCCTAAAAACTATAGTGGGCGTGAATATGGTGTGGTGCCGATGGTACAAGCCCTGTCTCAATCCTATAACCTGTCTACAGTACGTTTAGGACAAGAATTCGGTCTATCCTCCTTTATCAATCATCTGAAAAAATTTGGTGTGAGCTCGGATATTCCGTCTTATCCATCCATCTTTTTAGGTGCGGTCGATCTGTCACCGATGGAAGTGATGAACATTTATAGCAACTTCGCGACTGGCGGATTTAAATATCCGGTCAAAGCGATTCGTTCAGTGGTGGATGCCAATGGCAAATCTCTGGATCGCTATAGCCTGGATGTACAGCCGACGATTAATCCGGCATCGGCCTATGCGCTGAATTATGGCTTGCAGCAGGTTATGAATAGCGGGACTGGCCGTGCAGCCTATAACAGCCTGCCACGTAGCCTGAATCTGGCCGGAAAATCGGGAACCACCAACGACACACGTGACTCCTGGTTTGCAGGGTATTCCGGTAACTATATGGCTGTGGTCTGGTTGGGCTTAGATGATAACAAGACAACCGGTTTAACCGGTTCTTCAGGTGCCCTACCGGTTTGGACCAATGTGATGAAGCAGCTGCGTCAAAAACCGGTTAATCTGGCACAACCGAATGAGATTCAATGGCACTGGCTAGACCGCTATACAGGACAGTTATCTGCACAAGGTTGTGAAGGTGCCATGTATATTCCAATCTCCAGCCATGCCATACCGAATCAGGCTACGGCGTGTGGTATATCGCACTATGCCACTGAACCTTATACCATTGACTCAGAACCTGCTGAAACTGAAGAAATGGATGAAATCAGCCGCTATATACAAGAAACTGAAACAGAAATAGAACGTGATCTGTCTAGCGAAACCCGTATTATCTCGAGTGGAAGTTATAGTCAATAATTGAGCCTGTCATCATGTTAGATAAAGTCATTCCTGGTCTGCTCATTCTCGGTCTGGTGGGCTGCCAGACCATTTCCGAACCGGAGCAGCCTCTTACCCCGCCTAAGCCGGCACAGGAGCAGCCGAAAGTTGCCACACCGGATGGTGTGGTGATTCGTCCTTATGACCGCCCGGAAATTAAACGTCAGAAGATTATCCTTCCTGAGCAGAAACCACAGGCACAAAAATTTAATGATGGCCGCAATCTGCCTGCCTTTAAAAAGCTGATGCAACAAACCCAGCAAGCGTATAGCAAGCAGCAGTTTGCTCAGGCTGAAACCACTGTATTGCAAGCCCAGCGTCTGGCACCTCAAGCGCCTGAAACCTATCTCTATCTGGGAATGATTGCCAACCGCACCAACCAGCCCGCCCGCGCCGATGCTTTTGCTTTGCGTGGTCTGAGTTATGCCCAGTCCAAGGCCATGAAAAAGCAGCTCTGGCAAGTTCGCCTGAAAGCGGCTCAACAGCAGAAAAATAGCACAGCCATTCAGCAAGCCCGCCAGGCCCTCAGCAAATATTAGGGCCTGCCTTGTCAACTACTGAACGCTGTATGTGAATGTGTTATATATGGCGAATTCCGGCAATGCCATAAGCATGTTGAGCTTGTGCATAGCTCAGATCTTCCGCTTTCATCCCGCCAAGGGCAAATACCGGAATTTGTACCTGTTCTGCCATCTCCTTGAACTGTTCCCAGCCGAGTGCAGGGGTATCGGGATGTGTCGCTGTGGCCAGCACTGGACTGAGTAAAGCCGCCTCACAGCCAATCTGCTGCGCCTGGATTAATGCCTTCAAGTCATGACAGGCAGCAATATAGCGGTAACCACAGTGAAGCTCCCCTTTTTGCAAGGCCATTAATTGCGACTGTTTTAAATGAATGCTGCGAATGGTGTGCTGCTGTAATTCATTCAATTGCTCCCACATAGCCTGATTAACGATCAATTTAGATAGCTGCTCAATCGGCAGTTGTTGCAGTTGCATTACTCGCTCAGGACTGGCCTCTACCCGCCAATACAGCATTTGATTGGCCTCAAGATGATTTAAAACATTCAGGTTGTCAGAAATTTTTATTCTCTGTGGCCATTGCAGCTTTTGAATCATGGCCTGATTGGCTTTAGGAAAATTCAGCTGGCTGAGCTGTTCACGACGATACCAGCCCCAAGGTGCTTTGATGTGCGCCAACTGTTCAGATGACACCGAGCTATGGAAAATATGTAAATTGACAATGACATCTTCATATTCATGCAAAATAAAATCAAATGCATGCCAGACATCTAGATCAATTCCCACCTCTTCAAGAACCTCACGTCGACATGCCTCAAGCGGTGATTCACCTTGCTCTACTTTACCGCCTGGAAATTCAGACTTGTTCCCCTGATGTTGCTCGGCTTCACGCCAGCCAACCAGGATCTGATTTTGATAAAACAAGATTGCAATTGCGACATGAATGGTAGGTTTAGACATAATATGATGAACCATGAAAGTTTTACAGATTGTAAGCAAATTAGAGCTTTTTATAAATTATTCAATATTCCGTTGACAGACCAATTTGATAATGATTATCATTTAAACCAATCCAAAATACACCACGGAGTCGATGGAATGAATGCACCATTTAGCTTGTTTACTCGCAATACCGAAACTCACCATACCTTGCCCATGCTGCACTCAAATAATCTTTTTGCTCTTGGCCGTGAAATCCGAATCATGCATGCTGGTGAGGAATACCGTTTGCGTCTGACTCGCAACAACCGACTCATTCTTACGAAATAATTAGCATAGTTCAATAATAACCAACGTGGGAACAAGCAGTATGAATCAGCGCCTACTGCTTTTTTATTGGCATGACTTTAAATTCTGCGCCTGACCTGCAAAGCTTAATGACACTTTCAGCCCGCCCAAATCTGAGGCTGCATAATCTATTCTGGCCGCATGCAGCTGCATAATCTTTTGACAAATAGACAGGCCCAAGCCTGAACCTTGCGTTTGAGTGCCCAAGGCACGATAGAAACGCTCACCCAAACGTTCTATGACTTCAGCCGTCATGCCCTCACCTGAATTTTCGATCAGCAACTGGATCTGCTGTTGCTGGATATTGGTTCGAATGTCCACCTGTCCTTGGACTGGTGTGTAACGGATGGCATTATCCAGCAGATTGCGGATACAACTAAAAATGAGTTCTGCATTGGCTTCAATCACGGCATCTTCAAGCCATAAATTCCAATGGATGTTTTTTTCCTGAGCCACTGGTTGTAAGGCTTGCAAAGCATCCTGAACCAGAAGTTTAAGATTGACAGCCTGTTTGGGTAGTTGCTCTGCCCGCTCCGGATCGAGTCGTGCCAGCAAGAGCAGATTTTCCAGTACCAGCGTGCCGCGATTGACATCATTTTGGATCAGCTGCAAGGCATGAGCTAATGATGCATCATCCTGATATTGACGTTTCAGCACCTGTAAGCGCATCTGAATCGCAGAAAGTGGCGAACGCAGTTCATGGGAAGCATCTGCGGTAAAACGCTGTTCGGCAGTCAGTGATTTTTCCAGCCGGCCGAGCATGGCATTCAACTGACGTACAATCGGCTGCAGCTCCGTAATTTCAGGTTCCGGACGATGGATCGGGCTGAGGTCCTGAGCAGATTTGAATGCAATGGCCCGGGAAATTTTATTTAATGGCTTTAACTGACGTTTGATCGCAATATATAAAATTAACCATTGTAATAACCATAACACCAGCAAAATACCAAGAAAACTCAAAGTCGTTTGCCAGAGTTCTTCAAAGCGCACCGACAGCGGCTGTACTACCTTAACCTGCAAGCCGTCATCTTCAGCGTTAAGAATCCGAATAAAATGGCCTTGTTCATAAGCAAAGTGAAAGCCGTTTTTCTGCACAAGCGGTATTTCAGTTAATAGTTCATGCTCAACCGAAGTGGTAAGAATCTTCTGATCCAGTAATAACGCATACTGGATGTCAAACTGCTCACTTATTTCATCCACCTGGGTATCTTTCATCTGGGTCAGATCGCCCAATAGAAGCTCGGAAATCTGCTGCATCAGGTCATCATGCAGCTGGATCGCCTGATAACTGGAGATTCCCAAAGAGAGCAACCACGCCAACAGCCCCGCCAATATAGAACTGAACAGAGCGTGTTGAATCAATCGGGTTTGCAGGGAAATAGGCGCTGACATAATTATGTTTCCGGTTTATACATGCGATAACCCAAACCGCGAAGGGTTTTAATCATCTGGCTGCCGATTTTTTTACGCAACTGGTAAATAAATACTTCAATGGCATTGCTTTCAATTTCATCACCCCAGGCATAAAGCGACTCTTCCAGCTGTTCACGGGTGACAATATGTTCAGGCCGCTGCATCAGTTTATACAGAATCTGGAATTCCTTTGCCGTCAGGCTAATATTCTGACCGGCTTTGTGCAGGGTCTTGGCCTGAGTGTCGAGACTGAGATCCTGCCAGTGCAGAATATGATTCGGCGTTTGCTGCCGAAGTCTGAGCTGGGCGCGCACCCGGGCCGACAACTCTTCCAGACTAAAAGGTTTGACCAGATAATCATTGGCGCCTAAATCCAGCCCTTCTACCCGATCATCAATACTGTCTTTGGCGGTAATAAAAATCACCGGTGTATCCTGCTGTTTATTGCGCAAACTTTTCAGAATGTCGTCTCCATTAGCATTCGGCAGACCACGATCCAGTAAAATGCAGTCATACTGGTGCTGCTCAATCGCCAGAATCGCATGATCACCGCGCTCGACCCGGTCAATCACATAGCCATCCATCTCCAGCCAGGTCTGGATACTGTCTGCCTGAGAGGAGTCATCTTCCGCCAAAAGAATACGCATACTCTGCTCCATTTGCTTCCTTGTTCTATCTTGCCTTGAAAAAGTTCCAGACTCAAAAAAACCACATGCTTTTTGGTAACTTGCATGTGGTTTTTTGTTGCTGTGTTCAAGCTGGTTCCAGCAAATCAGGCGATATTAGAAACGAACCTGATCAACCTCAATTTCAACACGTTTGGCCGGTTTATAATCAATGTCAATTTCACCTGTGATGATTACCGGTGTTTTGGCTGAAATTGGTTTACCCTGCCAAAGTTCGTCATCAATCTCAACCGTAATGGTTCCGGTGCTGTCACGGAACTGGTATTTTTCATCACCGACTGCTTTGACCACATACCCTTTCAGCTGGACCTTGCTGTCATCTTTCATGGCCAGCGCCTGTTTGACCGTAGTCGATTGAGCAAAAGCGGCCTGATTCACAGCGGTGTCACTACTTGCTATCGTAGCGGTGGCAATAGAACCCATCAATGCAGCTGCCAGAACTGTATTTATCATCATTTTCATTGCAGTTACCTCTTTAAAGTTGCCTTATTTCGATGATGCTATTAAAACAGCCGAAGATGAATTGAATCTTAAGATGGCTTCATTTTTAAAATTAAGTTAAAGGCACGACTCTCAGGACTTCTTCCAGTGTGGTCACACCTTCCAGAATCTTACGCGCCCCGGCAATTCTGAGCGGCTCTACTCCTTCCTTTTTCGCCTGCTGACGCAACTGGTTCAGGTTCGCATCGGCCCCGATCAGCTGTTTGGTGGCCAAACTCAGTGGCATAAACTCATAAATCCCGATACGGCCTTTATAACCGGTATGGCGGCATTCTTCGCAGCCCACCGCCTTAAAGACAAATTCCGGCCGCGGCAAAGGATAATCCGTGGCCAGATGTTGCCATTCCTGCTCGTTCAGGAAGCTTTCCTGCTTGCAATGCGGGCAGAGTTTTCGTACCAGACGTTGAGCGAGAACACCCAAGATCGTTGCGGCGGTCAGAAAGGGTTGTACGCCCAGATCATGCAGACGGGTCAGACTCGACGGCGCATCATTGGTATGCAAGGTGGACAGCACCAAATGACCGGTCAGTGCCGCCTGAATCGCCATATTGGCAGTGTCCTGATCACGAATCTCCCCGACCATGATAATGTCAGGGTCCTGACGCATCAGTGCACGCACCCCGTCCGCAAAACCCAGATCGATGCCGTTATTGACCTGCATCTGGTTAAAGCTCGGTTCCAGCATCTCGATCGGGTCTTCAATGGTACAAACGTTGACCTGCTCCGTCGCCAGCTGCTTCAATGTTGAATATAAAGTGGTGGTTTTACCGGAACCCGTCGGCCCGGTCACCAGAATAATGCCATGACTGTGGTTGGTCAGATTATTCCAGTCATTGAGCAAATGCCCTTCAAAACCGAGTTGCTGAAAACTCCTGACCAGCACTTCCGGATCGAAAATACGCATTACCAGCTTTTCCCCAAAAGCTGTTGGTAAGGTCGACAGACGCAGTTCAGTTTCCTGTCCTTTGGGTGTCCGGGTTTTCAGGCGGCCATCCTGAGGCTTGCGTTTTTCCGCCACATTCATCCGTCCCAGAATTTTGATCCGGGAAATGACCGCGGTCAGTGTATTGGCCGGCATGTTATAAATGGTATGCAGTACACCATCGATCCGAAAACGAATCTTGCCCGTATCTTTGCGTGGTTCCATGTGAATATCACTGGCGCCCTGTTCAAAGGCAAATTGCAGCACCCAGTCCACCAGTTTGACAATATGCTGGTCATTGGCATCCGGGTTTTGTGAATCGCCCAGTTGTAATAAGGCTTCTACGCCTTTATTTTCCCGGTCATAGGCTGATGATTTCTGTGAGCCGCTAACTGCGCGACTGACCTGATAATATTCAGTAATATAACGTTGTAGCTGTTCCGGATTTAGCAGTACCCGTTGTATTTTTTTCGGGGAAATATTCTGCTCGAGATTCGACACCCATTCAGTTTTATAAGGCTGATCCGTGGCAATCAGGACTTTGTCTGCCTGAATCTCAACGGCCAGAATATGGTTACGCAGGGCATATTCCTGTGACATAACATGGGTCAATGCCTGTACGTCCGCTTTTAAAGGATCGATGATATAGAACATTAATCCGGTTTTTTCTGCCAACCACTGACATAGACGGTTTAATGTAAGGGTACTTTGAGGATGAGACTGATCGACCAGATTAAAATGCGCAATCCATTGCAAAGGATGCCATTTAATCTGTTCACGCTGGCGATGGGTGGTCTGAACCCGCATTCGGTCGCGTTCAGCTATTTTGCCATCTTTTAATAACTGGTCTAAGCACCAGCCTGTATCAATTTCAAAATCAAAGTTCATGTTTTATTGCTCCCCAAAGCAGTATTCACTATAACAAGTTTTTCTTGTTTTTCGCATTTTGTGTCTGCATGTCATGGTTGAGCGGCAGATTTTCACAGCAATTCTTCTTCACATCTGCTGATTATTTCAAAATATAATTTTTTCCTGCTTGTTCATAGTTTAGTTTATCGCCTATATTTCAAACAGATCGTCTTTTAAATGACTGAGACCAATATGGATTTTAGTGTGGTGCCTCTCAATAGCAGCGGTTCTTTTCAGGAACTGCTGACTATCCTCACTTCGGCGCTTGGTTGTGGTTTGCTGATTGGCCTGGAACGTGAGCGGCATAAACAGCGTGAACAGCACCCCAGCTTTGCCGGATTACGCTCTTTTGCCCTCTGTGCCTTGTTGGGTGCGCTGTGTTTTTTATTTGGCATGAATATTGGTCTGACAGGCGCCCTGTTAGTCGGTGGAATGGTCATGTTTTCCCTTCGAAACCAGCTGCAAGATCCCGGTATTACCACAGAACTGGCCTTTATGATGACCTATTTTATTGGAGCCATGTGCCTGTGGAATATTCCGCTGGCCGCAGGACTGGCGGTCTTGGTCACGATTATTCTGATGGCCAAACATTCCATGCATAATATTGCCGGACAATGGATTAGCGAAGCTGAATTTAGAGATGGCATACTCTTACTGGCACTCATTCTGATTGCTTTACCGCTGACACCTGATAAGCCCCTATGGGGCGAAGTCCTGAATCCGCATCTGATTTTAAGACTGTTGACTTTGATCTTAGTGGTACAGGCTCTTGCGCATATTGCGAAACGCCTATTGTCAAGTAAAAATGCCTTGATGCTGTCGTCTATTGCTTCGGGCTTCGTTTCTAGTACTGCGACTATTGCGCATTTGGGTTTACAGGTACGTAAAACTAAAGTGGATGCCAAATCGAATGCGGGTGCTGCACTGATGTCCTGTATTTCAACCCTAGTGCTACTGTTGGTTGTGGTAGGGGGTGTATCCTTGAGCTGGCTGAGAATTCTGTTCTTGCCTACCTTGGTCGCTGGGGCAATTCTGGCAGCCTGTGCATTTTTATTACTGCGCAAGGCTAAACCGAGTCCAAATCTGGAATCTTCGGACAGCCGGATGTTTAGCTTAAAGGAAGCAGTAATTATTGCGGTGACTTTAACCCTGATTCAGGCTGGAGTTTATGGACTGGAACAGCTGTTGGGAAATGCCGGCTTACTGGCCGGCACCTTGCTCGCCTCGCTGTTTGAAATTCATGCTGCCATGGCTGGTGTCACCGTTCAGGGAGATCCTTCAAATAGCCACTTGATTTATGCTCTGCTTTTGGGACTCGGTGCTCATGCACTGGCAAAATCGGTCAATGCAGCGCTGACTGGCGGTATTAAATTTGCCCTGTATTTTGTTCCGGTACAAATCCTGCATATGGCAGTGTTGATTGCTCTGATGTGGTGGATGGTTTTTTAATGCACCACCACAAACTCGATATTGAGAACCAATTGCTTAGGTTCTAAGTCATACAGGAGCTTATAGCTCCTGTATGACTATACAGCTTTGCTGAAAGTTAAACTTCACATCTAAGTCAGCAAACTTCATCCCATAAATCCGTTCTTCATCATCCTGATAGGCGGGCCTTGGGTCCAGAGATAATACCTCCTCCAGCTCTTGAAAAGTCTGGGGTAAGATTTTCTGAGCCGCCAGTAAAGCCTGCTTTTGCTGTTCTGCCTTATCACTCCAGATCACAACTTTACGGGCTGGTTCTTCCTGGGCATAACCACTTTGCGCATCAACCAACGCATCCGAATATTGAATATAAGGCTTAATATCAATAATTGGCGTCCCATCTAGCAGGTCACTGCCCGTAACATACACACGGACATTTTTACCCACTTTTTGCACGTCTTTCAGTTTTACAACCGATAAACCGAGTGCTGCAGGACGATACATGCTCCGGGTCGCAAATACCCCAATTTTTTTATTCCCTCCCAGACGCGGTGGCCGTACCTGCGGGCGAAACTGGCTATGCTGCTGGTTCTTGTTCGCATGAAACTGCCAGACCAGCCACAGATGACTAAATGCGTCAATTCCTTCAAATGCCAGCAAGTCATTATAAGGGCCAGTCATTTCAATATAACTCTCCACCTGAACCAGATTAGGCTGACGAGGAATACCAAATTTTTCTTTGTAAGGAGAACGCATATAGCCAATAATCGGCATTTTCAACCCAGTCATAATAACTTTTTCTGATAAGCTCAATTAAATATATTCAGTTTATCGAGAATGATTTTAGATTAGAATAGCAAGCTGTTCTAATTTGATAATTTATTGAGACCTTTAATGGCTGCTTTTAACGTCGAAAAGATTACTCACGTCCACCACTGGAATGATACTTTATTCTCTTTTAAAACGACTCGCGACACTGCACTGCGTTTTAAAAACGGTCAGTTTGTGATGATCGGCCTTGAAATGAACGGCAAGCCGTTAATGCGTGCATATTCGATTGCAAGCGCAAATTATGAAGAAGAGTTAGAGTTTTTCTCTATTAAAGTACCCGATGGCCCGCTGACCTCGATCCTGCAAAAAGTAAAAGTGGGAGATGAAATTCTGGTGTCTAAAAAGCCGACAGGTACACTGGTTCTGGATGACCTGAACCCGGGTAAAAACCTGTATCTGCTTTCTTCTGGTACAGGGCTTGCACCGTTCCTGGCAACGATTCGAGATCCTGAAACGTATGAGCGTTTTGAAAAAGTTATCGTGGTTCACGGAACCCGCTTCATTTCTGAACTGGCTTATCAGGACCTGATTCTGAACGAACTTCCGAACCATGAGTTCTTTGAAGAGCTGGGTATTCGTGAAAAACTGGTTTATTACCCAACCGTAACCCGTGAAGAATATCCGAACCAGGGCCGCGTAACGACTGCGATTGAAAGCGGTGAGCTGTTTGAAAAAATCGGGCTACCACGTTTCAATCCTGAAACTGACCGTGCGATGCTTTGCGGTAGCCCGGCCTTCCTTGATGATGTTGCCGCACTGCTAGACCAGCATGGCTTAAAAGAATCTCCTCGTATGGGTGTTCTAGGCGATTACGTAATTGAACGTGCTTTTGTTGAAAAATAAGATTTCGATTCTTTAGAAGCATACTCAAAAAAAACCGAGCTGTTTAGCTCGGTTTTTTCATACAGATTAAACCACTGTATAATTTTTTCTTTCATTGATCGCTTGTTTAACTATCTGATAGCCTGCAGTTAATCCTAAACTGGCCATAATGACTGCCACAATGATATCCGGCCATAAACTGCCTGTACCCAACACCCCAATTGCAGCCAGAATCACCGCGACATTACCAATCGCATCATTTCGGCTACACAGCCAGACTGATTTCATATTGGAGTCCCCATCACGAAAGGCATAGAGAATTACTGCGGTAGTGACATTGGCAATCAAGGCGGCCACTCCAATTACACCCATCGTAATAGCTTCAGGCGGAATACCCTGAAGATAGGCATAAATAACCTTGCCAATCACGACAATACCAAATAAGGCCATGGTCACTCCTTTTAGCAGCGCGACGGTTGCACGCCAATACAGACTTGCACCTAATACCGCAAGTGAAATGCCGTAATTGACCGCATCTCCAAAAAAGTCCAGCGCGTCTGCCCATAATGCCGATGAATGTGCATAGGTCCCACCTATCAGCTCCACCACGAACATGGCAAGGTTAATGAACAGGGCAATCCACAATGCCGTTCTAAATTTGCTGTTGGGCTTGGGAGGAGCAGGTTCATGACTACAGCTACAGGCCATTATAATCTCCAGTGTTTTTATCTAAAAAAATAGGTTAGATTAATTAGAAACTATGGAGTAACTCCAAGGTCAAGCCCGGGATAAAAATGTCTTTATATTTAATTTCAGAAGTCGCCCAAAAAGCTGGTTTCAGCACCGATACCGTTCGCTTTTATGAAAAAAAAGGCCTGATTCAGCCGAATTTTCGAGCAAGCAATCAGTATCGTTATTATACGGAAGATGCTCTTAAACGCTTAATTTTTATCAAGCGTTGTCGTGCCTTAGGTATGTCCCTAAAAGAGATCGAACATCTGATTCAACTAGAACAAAATCCGGATCAGGACTGCTGTGCAGTCAATCAGCTTATCGACCAGCATCTCTCAGATATTTCTAATAAAATCAAAGAGTTATATATATTTAAACAGCAATTGAAGGCACTGCGGGAAAGCTGTAATACCCCGACCACTATCGACCATTGCCAGATTTTAAAAATGCTGGAAGCAGGTGAAACTAGCTGAGTTTACTTTCCATTTTTAAGGTAATGACTGCTATATATTTAGCTCAAAATTCAAGCACCACTGGCCAATTCCGAGTTATTTACTAGGTTGAATCCTGTTTTTAGATGATTAGAATAAAGCCATACTTTTTCTATGTCTTTTGATCAAGCATGAGCATCACGACCGTTACAGAACTTCTCTCACCTGCTGGCTCACTCAAAAATATGCGCTACGCTTTTGCTTATGGTGCAGATGCAGTCTATGCAGGACAGCCGCGTTATAGTCTGCGTGTTCGTAACAATGAATTTGATCATGACAATCTTGCGATTGGCATTCAAGAAGCCCATGAACTGGGTAAGAAATTTTATGTGGTGGTCAACATCCAGCCTCATAACTCTAAACTGAAAAGTTTTATCCGTGACCTCGAACCTGTCGTAGCCATGCAGCCAGATGCTCTGATCATGTCGGATCCCGGTCTGATCATGCTGGTACGGGAACATTTTCCGCATATGGATATTCACCTGTCTGTGCAGGCCAATGCGGTGAACTGGGCAACCGTCAAATTCTGGAAGATGATGGGACTCACCCGTGTCATTCTGTCACGTGAACTGTCCATTGAAGAAATCGCAGAAATCAAACAGCAAGTTCCAGATATGGAAATTGAAGTTTTCGTTCATGGGGCATTATGCATGGCCTATTCAGGACGCTGCATGTTATCCGGTTACATGAACAAACGGGATGCCAATCAGGGTGCCTGCACCAATGCCTGCCGCTGGGAATATAAAGTACTGGATGCCAAGGAAGATGAAACTGGCGATGTCATTCCGGTGAAAAACCTGGATTCAGGCTGCTGCTCCAAAGATGCCGACGAAGCACATCTGCAGGCACAACACCAGTTCAATGAGCCAGTGCTGTTACAGCGCAACGAAGAAGAGATGTTTGCCGCCGAAGAAGATGAACACGGCACTTATTTCATGAATTCCAAAGATCTGCGTGCCGTACAACATGTCGAACGTCTCACCAAAATTGGTGTACATTCCTTAAAAATTGAAGGCCGGACCAAGTCTTATTTCTACTGTGCGCGTACTGCACAGATTTATCGTAAAGCGATTGATGATGCACTGGCAGGCAAACCCTTTGATCCATCACTGATGACTCAGCTTGAAGGTCTGGCGAATCGTGGTTATACCGAAGGTTTCCTGCGCCGTCATGTGCATAGCGAATATCAAAACTATGAGAATGGTTCGTCCAGTTTCGATCATCAGCAGTTCTGTGGCGAAGTGCTGGAACATAATGGTGACTACATCAAAATTGATGTAAAGAACCGTTTTGTGGTGGGTGATTCATTGGAACTGATGACTCCTCAAGGCAACATTACCTTTACTTTAACTGAGATGAAAGACAAAAAAGGTAATCTGATTGAAGATGCCAAAGGCTCAGGTCATATCGTCGAGATTCCGGCCCCAGCAGATGTAGATATGCAATATGCCCTGCTCATCCGTAATCTGCCCAGTTCGACTGTAGACATTTCAGCCTCTTCACTGGCGTATCGGGCGAGTTAA
Organism: Acinetobacter sp. RF15B; assembly: GCF_007558235.1. Taxonomy (NCBI): domain Bacteria; kingdom Pseudomonadati; phylum Pseudomonadota; class Gammaproteobacteria; order Moraxellales; family Moraxellaceae; genus Acinetobacter; species Acinetobacter sp. RF15B. The sequence continues at coordinate 32,391 of NZ_VLSR01000004.1, forward strand.
GCATGGCACTACTGATTACCGATAAATGTATCAATTGCGATATGTGTTTAGCAGAATGTCCGAATGAAGCGATTTATGAGGGTGACAAAGTCTATGAAATTGATGTCAACCGTTGTACCGAATGTGTCGGTTTTTACGAGCATCAGACCTGTGTGGATGTGTGCCCAATTGAATGCATCATTCCACATCCTGAACACCGTGAAACAGCGGAACAGTTGCTACAAAAGTTTAAGGGCTTAAACCTGTTTAATGCCTAATACAGATCACCTTGGGGAGAGCATAATAAGAAGGGTTATAAAACAAAAATAAAAAGATAAGAAACAGCCTAATGTGCTTGGGGACACATGCAGCTGATTCAATAATAAAAAGATAAAAAAAGGAACTCTGGAGTTAGCATCCAGAGTTCCAATAAAAAAGAACAATAACAATATTGTTCGTGATCTGGCACCGGGAACTTGGGGATTCCTGGTGCCATTTTCTTTATTGTCCTGAGCGTATCATATAATCGAAAGCAGACAGCGAGGCTTTTGCACCTTCACCAGTGGCAATGATAATCTGCTTGTAGGGAACTGTAGTACAGTCACCCGCAGCAAACACACCTTGCATGCTGGTTTCATTGCGCTCATTAATCACAATCTCACCGCGGTTACTTAGCTCAACTTTGCTGCCTTTCAGAAAGTCGGTATTTGGCAGCAAACCAATCTGTACGAAGATGCCCGCCAGTTCAACGACATGCTCTTCATCTGTAGCACGGTCCTTGTATTTCAGGCCGGTGACCTGTGAACCGTCTCCCAGCACTTCAGTAGACAGCGCATTCTTGATGACGCTGGTATTTGCCAGACTGTTTAACTTGTCCTGCAAAACCTGATCAGCACGCAGTTTGGTATCAAACTCAATCAGGGTGACATGCTCAACCAGACCTGCCAGATCAATCGCTGCTTCCACACCCGAGTTACCGCCACCAATCACAGCAACACGTTTGCCTTTAAACAGGGGGCCATCACAGTGCGGACAGTACGCCACGCCACGGGTCTTGTATTCCTGCTCTCCCGGAACATTCATCTCTCTCCAGCGTGCCCCTGTGGATAGCACTACAGTTTTTGAGGCAAGTTTTGCACCATTTTCAAGGGTGACTTCTACCAGACCATTAGAGGTTTCATCGGCACCTTTAATCGCAGAGACACGCTGCAGGTTCATGATGTCCACATCGTATTCACGTACATGGGCTTCCATTTCTGCCGCAAACTTTGGACCCTGGGTTTTCTGGACAGAGGTAAAGTTTTCAATATCCATGGTATCCATGACCTGACCGCCCATGCGTTCAGCCACGATCCCGGTACGAATGCCTTTACGGGCAGCATAAATTGCGGCGGTATTCCCCGCAGGTCCTCCACCAATCACCAGTACATCAAAGGCTTGTTTGGCATTCAGTTTTTCTGCATCTTTGGCTGCTGCATTGCTATCCAGTTTGGCAATGATTTCTTCCAGCGTCATACGACCCTGACCGATATGATTATTGTCCTGGAATACCATCGGCACTGCCATAATTTTGCGCTCTTCCACTTCATCCTGGAAGAAGGCTCCATCAATCATGGTGGCAGTGGTACCCGGGTTATAGATGGCAATCAGGTTGAGTGCCTGCACCACATCCGGACAGTTATGGCAGCTTAAAGAGACAAAGACATCGAAGTCAGACTGGATATTCAGGCTTTTAATATTAGCCAGCACCTCATCAGAGACTTTCGGGGCATAACCCGAGGTTTGTAACAATGCCAGAATCAGGGAAGTAAACTCATGGCCCATTGGCAAACCTGCAAAGAACACCCGTGGCTGATCACCGGCTTTGGCAATTCCAAAGCTGGGTACCCGCTTGTTCTGACCATCAAAACGGGCAGTCACCTGATCAGACAGAGCGGCGACTTCTTCTACCAGTTCTTTGATTTTGGCAGATTTATCCGATTGATCTAAAGTGGCCACCAGCTCAATAGGCGCTTCAAGGCGTTCAAGTAAGGTTTTGAGTTGGGCGGAAGTATTTTGATCCAACATTGCTAACATCTCCAAGGGAGTAAATCTTTATTTAATGACGCTATTTTAAGTCAAATAACAAAATAGAGGAAACAGTTTGTTTTTATATTAATGATCGTTTTTTTAGATCGAAATATCAGGATACGTTTTTTTCAGTTGAGTATGGAAGTTCTAGGTTTCGCATGATTCATTCCTAATAAAAAGACAAAAATGCCCCTGATACGGCGCATTCTTTACTTAGAACATTCGCTGTTCAATCTTTAAGGAACGGTTTTTGATGAGATGGGCCAAGAAAAATAAAATCAGGCTCAATAGGGCGGATAAAATCGCAACCGCAATAATAACGATATGAGCAAATTGACTCAGCTGCTCGGCCTGCTGTACCTGAGTAGACACACTCTTTGCCAGCGGTGTCAGACTTTTGCCATAAACCTGCTGTTGCATGGTCCAGATTTGCTCGGGTTTAAAACCATATTGCTCAAATTTGGCATCCTGCTTTTCTGCCTCAACCAGATTTAACACATAGGGTTTGGCCGCCGACAAATCTACGGGTTTATGCAATAGTGCAGTTTGGGCAAGTAAATAAGATTTTACTGGGCCTGCAATATCGGCATCTGTAAGATAACGTGCAATTTCACTGTCATTAAGATTGCTATCGTAATAGACCACCTGCTTATAGGCATCAGCACGATCACTTTTCAGGTCATGCTGCCAATAACTCAGACCTGACCAGATCAGAATAAAAGCAATCAGCCAGCCCACAAACTTCAGCACAAAGGACTGGAAACGCACAAAAAAGAAACGGAACTTTTTGAGCAAACCGATCACAAAAAATGCGCCAATAAAGGAAGCAAAAGTTTTGAGAATCAGCCAGCCAAACCAGCTCAGCAGACTAAAGAAATAATCCGGGCTATCCCCAATACTTGCTAAATTGGCATCTACACTGACCGGTAAATGCAATTGCTGAATCTGGGTAGTCAGACCAAAAAAGCCATAAACCAGTTCTTGCTGAAAGAACAGGCCAACCACTGAGGCGATAAATATAGTCGAGCTGGTTAGCCCTAACAGCATCAAATTACGTTGACGCTTTTTTAAAGCCACTACCCCTTGCTGGATGTCACGAGGTTTTAGCACATAGTCTTCTACGGGAGGCAAGCTCTACTCCTTCATAGATCAAAGCCTCACATCTGTTTTAGTCAGACTTTGATCCGCTGCTACTTGATTCAATCACCAATTGATTCAGATTATCCTGTAACGCCTTTAAACGCAGCGTAGCTTCGTTGCGTTTCTGTACACCTTCCTGTTGAATCTGAATCACATCATTCACAGTTTTAATGAGGGTGTTTTGCACATGTTCAAGCGTTTCAATATCAATCACCGAGCGTTGATTGGCTTTTGCGGTATCCACTGAGTTCTGGTGCAACAGGTCAGCATTACGGCGTAACAGTTCATTGGTCGCATCATCAATGGTATTGGCCAGCTGCACACTGTTCTTTTGCTCATTCAAGGAGATGGCCAGACTGATCTGGTTTTTCCAGGCTGGCAAGGTAATATTTTTAATGGCGTAAAATTTATCTACCAGCATCAGGTTATTGGACTGGATAATCCGGATCATCGGCAAGGTTTGCATGGCAGACTGTTGCAGGACCTGTAAATCACTAATGCGTTTTTCCAGATTATTGGCCAGATGATTCAGGTCATAAATCTTCTGGGTGGTATTCTGATCCTGTTCTAATGCAGTCAGTTGCGCGATTTCCTGCTGCAACTCCTGTTCACGTAAACGCCCGGCTGCAATATGAATCCCCAGCTGTTTATATTCATCCTGCACGCCATCAAACATTTTATCCAGCGTATCGACGCGTGATTTCAGGCCAGACTGAGAGGTTTCAATCTCCTTGACCAAAACATCAATCTGTTCTTTGGTAGTATTGAAATGAGTATCAAAATTACCTTTCACCCCTTTAAATTTGCTAATGATATTGCCCAGAAAACCTGAACTTTTCCTTTTATTTAAAATGCTGCTGGTATTGAGCTGCTGCGCCACTTGTACGACCTGATTCAGCTTTTGGCCAGTTGCATCCAGGTCTTTATTTTGCACCAGATTCAGCAGCTCATCGGTATAGCTCGAGGTTTTACTGGCAATATTCTTGCCATATTCAGCCACAGTGTTATGACTCATTTGCTGCAGCTCTTTACGTACTGCCAAAACTTCCTGAAAGTCTGCAGGCTGCAAGCCGAGCTCTCTGAGATTCATTTGCTGAAATTTTTCTTCGGCCAGTTCAGTAGAGCTTTCGGCAGGTAAATTTACTACATCAGATTTGGTCATGGTTCACCTTATATTGTTATGTATCCGAGGGCTTCTCGAGTGACTTTTTTAACGTTTTAATCAGCCGGTTGCGGCTATTATCAAGTTTTTCCAGATCGCTTGTCGAGTGTTTCATCTGGCTTTGTTTGACATGATATTGCCAAGCCGGGATCAGCACTTGCTGTGCTTCCTTAAACCGGTCTAGCAAAGTATAAGACAGCTGCTGGGAAAGCTGCATCTGGGTAATGGCAATATCATTACTACTTTGCAGCGTACGCAAAGTATGCACTTTTTTAGAAAGCCGTTCTGAAAAATTATCCAGAGGATGCTGGTTCTGCACAAACTGCGGATATTCTGACAAAAACTCTTCTGCTGCCAGAATATGTCTGGCCATCTGTTCACGCAAACCCAGCAACTGCTGAAAACGCGCCTGAGATTTCTGAATCTCGACCTGTAGCTTGGTACTCAAATGAGCGGCTTGATCCAGCAAGGCATCCAGTTTTTTATAATATTCAATCTGACTGGAACCATAATCCAGATCCACCCCCAACCATTTTTGCAGGGCATTAAATTTACGCTTTTTCAGATATTTTTTTGACTCAGAAAGCATCTGAATCAACTGCTCAATGGTTTGGCTCAGTTGCCGGGTTAAATGAGGATCAACCCCATTTAATAAAACAGATTGGGCCTGGATGAGCGGCTCTGCATAATGATTCAATTTATACTGATCATTCAGAAGAGGTACAAGTTCATTACGCTTGATCTTCAGCACCTGAGCAGGATCAATCGGCATGTCAGTCAAGGCTGGTAAAGCTTCAAATCTAGACATGAGCGTAGGTCTATCCTTTCTTAACAATGGGTATAGGGGGATATATTGAATGTAACAAAGAAAGAAGCAGAATTGTGTTTATTTATCCAGAAATTCGTTACAGCGCTTTAACTAAATTCATGTTTTATCTTTATTTTATTATGGTCTTATCAAGCTGGCACAGCGCGTCTACTTATCGTCAGCAAAGTAAAAAATATGTTTTAACTGCATCAAAACCAAGGCTTTTCTCCTTAAAAAATAAAACAGTTATAAAAAAGCCATATCACTATGGCTCTTTCTGCAACCCATCCAGAATTATAAAAAATCGCCTTCGCGTTCTGGCTGATACAGCACTTTTTCAATTTTCACTTTCATCATATGACCGTCGGGCTGTGGCCATTCAATGGTTTGCCCTTCAGCCAAACCTAAAATCGCAGTTCCTACAGGGGCAACCACATTAAGCTGACCTTTCTCACCTTTGAACTCGTGCGGGTAAACCAAGGTAATTTCTACAGACTCGGTAGATGGTGCAATCGTCAATAATACGCGAGCATGCATCGTAACGATATTGCTTGGAATCTCATCCGGCTTCATGACTTCTGCACGTGCCAGTTCATCTTCCAGCGACATCATGGTCTCGCTAAGCTTCATCTGATTATCCAACATCGTTTCCAGACGATGCAGGTCCTGTTCAGATATTATAATCACTGGTTTATCCATCTTAATTACCTTGTTAAACAAATAAGTGAAGAATCTATAAAATTGAAAAAAATATATTCAACGATTTTTTTAATAGTGATTTGAAATATATCTATCAAGTTCAGGACCACATAACAAGCATAATTATGTCGTCTCGAGCATTTTTTAAATCACCGGATTAAAAGCTTGCAGCCACTTCCCTAGTAGCAGGTTGAATTCTTCAGAAAAAGGAAAGTCCAATCACGTTTAAAAGATACAGGAAATAAAAAATTTTCCCTAATAAAAAAAGCCCCCTTGAGAAGGGGGGCTTTTCTCAAGTCAGACTTATTTTGCGTAAACAGGGAATTTCGCGCAAACAGCTGCAACTTTTTCTTTCACTGTATTAATCACAGCCTCGTCACCTTTGCTGTCCAGGATATCTGCAATCCAGCCAGCCAGGTCACGAACTTCTGCTTCACCGAAACCACGAGTAGTTACTGCAGGTGTACCAATACGGATACCTGAAGTTACGAATGGAGAACGTGGATCGTTTGGTACAGAGTTTTTGTTCACAGTAATGTGAGCTGCACCTAACCAGGCATCAGCATCTTTACCGGTGATGTCCTGTTTGATTAAAGATAACAAGAAGAGGTGATTTTCAGTACCACCAGATACTACATCATACCCACGTGCGATTAATACTTCAGCCATTGCTTTAGCATTTACCACAACCTGTTGTTGATATTCCTTGTATTCAGGTGCCATTGCTTCTTTAAAGCAAATCGCTTTAGCCGCTATCGCGTGAACTAAAGGACCACCTTGGTTCCCCGGGAATACCGCAGACTGTAGTTTTTTCTCGATTTCTTCATTGGCTTTTGCAAGGATTAAACCTGAGCGCGGGCCACGAAGTGTTTTATGCGTAGTCGTCGTAGTTACGTCAGCAATTTGTACCGGGCTTGGGTAAACACCAGCCGCAACCAGACCTGCAACATGCGCCATGTCGACAAACAGGTAAGCGCCAACTTTATCCGCGATTTCACGGAAACGCTGCCAGTCCACGATTTGGCTATATGCAGAGAAACCCGCCACGATCATGCGTGGTTTGTGTTCTACCGCCAAACGTTCAACTTCTTCGTAATCGATTTCGCCAGTTTCCGGGTTTAAACCGTATTGAATCGCGTTATATGTTTTACCAGAGAAGCTAACTTTTGCACCATGAGTCAAGTGACCACCGTGAGCCAGGCTCATACCCAAAACGGTGTCGCCCGGGTTAAGTAGTGCAAGGTAAACCGCAGAGTTGGCTTGTGAGCCGGCATGTGGCTGTACGTTAGCATAATCAGCACCAAAGAGTTCTTTAGCACGGTCAATGGCCAATTGTTCAATTACGTCTACATATTCGCAACCGCCATAGTAGCGTTTGCCTGGGTAGCCTTCCGCATATTTGTTAGTCAGTTTTGAACCTTGTGCTTCCATAACTGCTGGTGAGCAGTAGTTTTCTGAAGCGATTAGCTCAATATGAGCTTCTTGACGAGCATCTTCTTGCGAAATTGCTTGAGCTAATTCTGGATCAAAGTCAGCAATAGAGATATTGGCAAACATTAGCGAGGTCCTATTAATTTAGGGCTTTTAAGCCGTGCTAAGATTGGCGCGTATTGTAGCATGAAGTTTGAGATTTTCGATCATGAACTTTATGCAGTTTGCAATAAAAATGGCTCATACCTAAAAAACATGAGCCATTCAGATAAAAATAAGTTATTGAATTGGCATTAGAGATTTTACATCTGAAATAATACTAGGAATATTCAGTGCATAGACACTACTATGATCCCATTTAGTCGCATTTGACTCATCCGTAATATAACGTACTGAAGTTTGTTTCTGCATAGCGAGTGCAACTAAAACATCTGTTGCTGCTTTAGGAACGGTACTATCTGCTGAACCCTGATAAATAATCACTGGCGTAGAAACTTTAACAAGTAAAGGCTGAGAATCTTTTTCCAAAAAGTTCTTTACGACTGGAATACTCATAAAGTTAGTTTGAGTACGAGGATAATTATTTACTGAGTTATTATTTGCTTGTGCATAAGCATACATTGCTCTACCAAATTTCTGACCTAATACATCATAGCAATCAGTTTCTGCATTTTTCGCGATTTCATCGGTTGGCGTTTTAAAAATCTGGCTATATTGCAGATTCGGGTTCGGGTTACGCAAACCGGCAGTAATCAGTGCAGTAAAGGTATCTAAAGACGCTAAAGTTCCAATTTTTTTATCCAGATTTGTTTCTTGTCCTGCCTGTTGTTCACCTCCTGTCAAAATCAGATTGAAATTTGAAGCCGGTGCTAAAGCTACCGTACCTTTATAGGTCATCTTAGAAGCACGAGCTGCATATTGCGCAGCCCTGGCCACCTTGAGAATGCCCTACAGCAACCCATTGACTGGATGCTTGTGAACCTAAATAATTTCGTGCAGCCACCACCGCATCAGTAATAGAATAAGCTTCACTTTTCAGATTCAAGAAAGGATGATGTTCTTTTCCACTCGGCTCTCCCAAACCTTCATAGTCAGGTGCCACTACAATATAGCCAGCTTGGAGAAACCCGCCAATCATGGCTTTAATATAATCATTCAGCGCTTTGCGACTCGGCGCACACTGATCAGCTACACCGGTAGTTCCATGTGCCCATGCCACAATTGGCCAGCCTGTAGCTGGAGGTGTTCCCTGGGGTGTGAAAACTAATGCAGTAGCTTGTGTTTCCTTACCATTAATTCCTAACATCTTATAAGTCATGATCACACTTTCGTCAGCGATCCCGGAGAAATCTGTCTGAGTGTAGGCTACAGGTGTGGCCACGACTGGATTAACGATATTATTTACTGGAATAACAGGTTTGGACTCGTAAAAATGATCATTATCACTATCATCGTTACAAGCAGTTAAGGCTACACTTAATGTGAGAAGAGCACAGGTCAATACTTGACGTTTCATCGATCTTATCCTTATCGTATTTATTATCATCTCTAATGAGTTTTTCTGGTTTTATCTTTAACAAACGATAAAACCACATATAATTTCCCAACTTATCTAAACAATATCAAGCAAAGAATGCGTTAATTTTTCTATTAAATTCGCGCCAGTTTAGATTTATGATGAAATCAGCAAACTTTAAAATAGAGAGTTGCTCCTCTCCAGAACCATACAAATAGTCGTCATAAGTTAAAAAGTTTGCAATTAATACAGAAATAAAGCAATTCGATTGTCAGTTGCAAAATAATAATGTTAGATTTTACTCTCCTCTCTTTTCAGGAACATTTCCGACATGCAGGCCATTATTCTCGATACTGAAACCCACACCCTGAATGGTCAACCGATTGAAATCGCCTATGCGCCTGTAGAGATTGTAGACCATAAACTCAGTCTGGATAAAAGCCGACTGTTTGATCAGTTATATTCATGTGATGAGCCGATTTCTTTTGCAGCGATGGCTGTGCATCATATTTTACAATCTGATCTGGATGGACAGCCACATTACAGCAGCTTCGAGCTTCCAACAGAAACCACTTATATTATCGGGCATAATATTGATTACGATATTCGTGCTCTGGAAAAATGTGGTGTAGATTCATCCAATATTAAAGCTATTTGTACCCTTGCCCTTGCTCGTCGGGTCTGGCCAGAGGCAGAAGCCCACAATATTTCCGCACTCATTTATATGATTACCAAAGGTAGTGAGCGGGCCCGTGAGATGATTCGTAAAGCGCATCGCGCAGATATGGATATCATTCTTACCGCAAATATTCTGATGCATATTGTGCATCACCTGAAAATTAACAGTCTGGAAGAACTGTATGCCGCTTCAGAAGATGCCCGTATTCCGCGCAGCATTAATTTTGGTAAGCATCGGGGTACAGCGATTGCTGAATTACCAGCGGACTATGTGCAATGGTTATTACGCCAGGATGAACTCGATCCTTATTTGCGTAAAGCGCTGGAAAATGCAGCTGTGCTGACTTTATAACGATCAGCTCATCCTTAAAAGCGTAATATATCCTTAATATCATTGTAATTTTCACCTTCTATGCTGGTGCTTATTTAAGCAGAAGATAGATCAAGGATGTTACTTTTTAATAAGACTCAACGTGGGATGGATGTGTTACAGAATCGGTCCCTTCCCCTCACTGCACGTCAGCGCCAACTATTAGTGTTAATCGGTAGCCAAGCGTTTGACTCTTTAAATGAAGCTTCCAGACTGCATATTGCCCGGCCTGAATTATTGCTGCAGCTCTGTCAAATGGGCTTAATCACGCCGGCCGACAAGCAGGCTGTCACTCAACATCAGACCGGAACTCTTCCAGAAGCCGGGACAAAAGTAGGTTTGACAGAATCAGAGATTCATTACCGACCTTTAAGTCCTTCTCATTCCCGGGTGGCTAATGATCATGCTCTTCTATCGATAAATGAAGTGGCGACTTCTGATGACCCGATCGCCCCTTTAGAAAACTTGAATAAAAGCGCTGAAATTTTCCTTCCTGAACTACAGGCACTTTCATTTGAAGATCTGAAATATATGATGATGGATAGTTTGCAAAAACATTGTGGTTTAATGGCTAAAGAGCAAATTCAACATATTTTAAATGCTTCGAATATCCAGCATTTAAAACGCTGTCAGATGCGATGGATTACCACATTACAAGAAAGTCGAATCCATCCCCAAGAGTTAAATTATAAATTGCAGCAGATTAATTTGAGTTATCAAAAACTCCAGTCTACTGTTGATTAAGAATATGACAGGCTCCCCTATCATTTAGTCTTTTAATCTCTTAACTCATCCTTCAAAGCAATCAGATTTAAGTGAGACAAGAATATATATTTTTGATTTTATTTAGTAATTATTTTAAGAGCAAATTCAAATGCTCAAAACCCATACTTAAGCGTGATAGAAAAAACAGTTATTTACCCGCATATAACCAAGGTTTACATTCAGTTGGATCAGCTATATGCAATATTATCTAGAATTTGATGCCTTCGACAATCCAATGCAGCTCAGTAAAGTAGGAAACTGGGTCATCACTTTTATGAGTCCGCCTGAAGAAATAGAACATATCGCACTCGCTATTAGCTCTGTATTGCCACGGCAGCTCTGTGAGCACTTGCAACCACGCCGGGTGCTGATCCAGAAAAGCCAGATCAAGCATCATTGGCTAATACAGGGTATTGAATGTTTTGATAGCACGCTTCAGCAGGAACTCATCCTGCGTGCCGAACAGGCTACGGCACAACATATTCTAAGCACTATTTTAAAAGAATTTGAAAAATATGAGGTTAATGTCCAGCTTAAATCTTTTTAATTGAAGATTGATTAAAATCAAAGCGCGAATTTGAACCGCTGGATGGAATATGATTGTATAGGTTTTAAACTAAATACTGGCTCACCTGATTTCTGTAAAACCTTCTTATACCAAATAAAAAACTCACCCTTATAGTGAGTTTTTTATTTCATCCAAGGTGCTAAGCTTAGAGCTCTAACGCAAACTATTGGAGACATGAGATATGTACTCCATTTATTATTCAACTACACGGTAAATACAACTGGACTGCTGACTTTCAAATAATAGCTCAATACTTGGCAAAATCTTCTCGCCCTCTACCACAATATGATCAATTTTTTTAACCAGATCTGTAGGAGCTTGATAATCTGTAAGTGAGCGCAATAATGCTTTGGCATCAATAATTTTACTGTATTGATCTTTAACCTTGATATCTATCATCTTTGACATATTATTTCCCTCTTTTATTTTCCTAATGTTTTTATAACACACTCGAACTGGCTGTTAAGCCTAAAAATGTTAGCGAATTTGGCAATGTAAACTTATTTAAACAGGAAAAAGTATAGCGAATCATTCTTTTAAAATAGGTTAACTTGTATGACAAAAATTAAAAAAATCCAATTAAAAAAGCTCGCATTTCTGCGAGCTCTGTGTTGGATGGCTAGTGCTAGATTTATTGTTTAATGTTAGACATCAAACTCAACTAACTGTCATTGATCCGTCCAACTAATTGGTAGCGTCGTTTGTTTTTTGACCTACCGTGAAGTTAATATAACACTCTTTTTTAAGGCTACAATAGTCTTTTACACTTCACCAAAAACGGCAATACAAGATTTTAATTGTGAATTTTTAAAAACGGATTATTATATTTCTGGTCTATTTTAAAGTTTATTTCTGGCTCTTATTTACGCGATGCCAGACACAGAAGTATCAACTGATTAGTTGAGTACAACACTAGCTATTTATTTGAAAATAAATATTTTTTTAAAAAACTGATCCTCTTTCTATCATTTTCTTTGCTTATTCTTTACTGCTTTAATATTTTCATTTTTTATCCCTAAAAGACTGAATTGAACCTTTATTCTGAAAAAACCCTCTAATCATTTTAGCTTAGATACTTGCTTTGCGCGTCGAGAACAAACTCTTTAGTCCTGTGCTATTTTTAAACCCAATAAAAAGCCCAATATATAATTGGGCTTTTGCTTATTCATCAATTTCGATAGGTTCACCATTTTCAGGCCGTCTGTGCTGCTTCGCATCATCGGCAGGATCAACACTTGATCCATCTTTGGTAATCGTATTGTAGAGCTCATCTTCTTTTTTATCATCAATAAACTCTTCATCTTCAAAATTTAAAGGCTGTTCATCATCCTCGAAATTTAAAGGTCTTTCTTCCTGCTGAATATTTACAGGCATATTTTCATTTTCATCATTTATAGAGTTTTCATCTTCTTTCATGGCCTTTCATCCCTTATTAAAGTTGAAAAGATTATGCTCAAATAGTCAACAAAGTTATTCAATAGAGAAGCTTTAATATTTATGTAAGCTTATATAAAATTTCTTATTCTAAAAGATAACACTTCATCCTAAAAAATCATTTAAGGAGGGTTGTAATAGTAGAAGGATGAACCAGCTTAGCCACAAGCATCGTTACACTAATGTTAGTTTGATGGTCGATCACGATAGCAATTCGATTGGTGTAACCATCCGCTGTCACTGGCCGACCCAAGGCAATCATTCGCACAATTTCAGTATATGCCTTTGATTTAATGTCTGTTTGGCTTAATTTCTTTGCTTGCTCGTTGTATGGTCTGATCTGCCTTACAGGTTTTCATTGGAGTTGAATGCTGTGGTGTCTCATTTTCAGGAGTGTGAGCACAAGTTGTTCAAAGGGCACTGAAAAAAACAAACAATATCGGATTAAGCCTGTTCATCTATTTTGCATAAGTTCTGTACTTCATATAAAGGCAGGTAGAGCAATCAGAATCAAAACCATTGCAATATTTGTAAAACGTGGGGAAAATTAGAGGCGCTGCTATAAAAAACCTCAAGATGATGAAAACTCGTCACCTTAAATAATCCGCCCTTTGCTCGATAGAAATTTTATTGTTGTTTTTCTTTAAACTTGCAAGAAAAATACAATACAATACGTATCATTACACTTAAATATAATTCTTTTTTCATGCTAATTTATAAATTTAGAAAGCGCCTCGATCTGAATTTAAGAAAGTTAATACTTTTATTAGCGATTTTTAGTGTCTCTACACTTTTTATTATTTCTCTAATTATCAGCTATCAGATTGTCACAAACCAGCTGATCAGCAACTCACTGGCCTTAAACTCGAATTATGCCAATAAAGTATCTTTAAATACCAATAACTACTTTAAAAACATGCTACTTGAGCTTGAGTACAGCTCTAAAGTTTTAAGTCAAAAATTCGATAACCATGAACTGAGAGAGAGTGAAACCAACCGGTTAAAATATCAGTCTGACCATTATAATAGCGTGGTCATTAGTGATCCTCAGGGAAGACTGATTAACTATTCCCCAAATGTACTTAATATTGATAAAAATCAAATACAGAATACTCCTGGGGTGTTAAATTCCCTAAATAAAAAATCAGCCTATATTTCCTCACCTTATTATTCTGTTAAAAATAATATGATTGTATTCATTTCTCAGCCTATTTTTGATAGCTCAAATGCTTATAAGGGTTTTATTGGTTCAGCCATTTATCTCAGAGAGAAGAATATTATTAATAAAGTTTTAACAACAAATCATAATTATAAAAATAGTTATATTTATGTGATTAACCATAAAAATGAAATTATTTTTCATCCTGATGCGAATAGAATCGGGCAGACGGCAACAGGTAATACCGGCATAGACTATATGCATACCCATAAAAATGGTCAGATCCGTTTAATCAATAGTCAAGGCATAGATAATCTGGCTGGCTTTTCCCATATTCCGGTTACAGACTGGATTGTGGTATCGCAACAACCTACTCATGAATTGCTCAAACAGGCAAATTCGATACTTTATAAACTGGCAGCGGCCTTCTTTTTCTTCTATGTACTCATATTTTATATCGTCTGGAAATTATCGAATTATATTGCCTCACCTTTAAATCAACTGGCCAATATGGCAGGTTTATTAAATCAGCCTGAAATAAGCTCCAAAATTAAAGAGATCAAGCCTTGGTATTATGAGGTCACCAAATTTAAATTTTCCCTCTTGTCCAGTATGCGAAAATTTTCCCAGCAAATTACCCAGATGGATAATCATATTAATACCGATCCTTTAACCGGGCTGATGAACCGTCGTGGAATGAATGACTTTATTACCCAAAAAATAAATACCGCTACCCCTTTCTCGATACTTCTGATTGATGTCGATCATTTTAAAAAAGTGAATGATACCTATGGTCATGATCAGGGAGATATTGTTTTAAAGCAGGTTGCCAGTCTGATGCAACAAAAATTTCGGAAAGATGATCTGTGCTGTCGATATGGCGGTGAAGAATTTATCATTATTATACCAAACAGTAATCCGCAACAGGTTTATGAAAGTGCCGAGCGCTTCCGTAAAGAAGTCGAAGCGCATAAAATTGACAATATCGGCAATATAACGATTTCTATAGGGATTGCGTCCTGGCCACTTAGTTCTAATAATATGCAGGAAGTTTTTAAAATAGCTGATAACAATTTATATAAAGCTAAAAATGAGGGACGCAATTGTGTATATTTCTGATTTTATACGTTTGGTCTTTTCTCCTTCATAAATGGAAGATTTATTTATATCCAAATATTTATAATATGATCATCAGCATTGAACAATACCATGCTGATGATCATAGGATACTTAGTAGAAGGTTACTCTCTTTTTCGAAAAACGTTCGAGCTGCTTTAAGAAGCCTTCAAAATAATCTTTTTCTTTTTCCTCGCTGCGATAACCCGCATATAAAGTACGACGCAAACCTGCAGGTGCTACACAATCCAAACGACGTGAAGTTACCCAGCCCTTCTGCTCGTATTCATTGACCACCCAATCTGGCAACGCTGCAATACCCCGGCCGCTGGCCACCAGCTGAATAAGCATTTGGGTCAAATCCGTGGTACGGATCTGCTTGGGTAAAATATTGGCAGGAATAAAAAGACGCGACATGATGTCCAGACGGTGCTTATCGACAGGATAAGTCACCAGAGTTTCTTCAGCCAGCTCTTGTACCGTAATCTCTTTGGCGCGTACCAAGGGATGCGTATTGGAGAGCACCAGCCGGGATTCATATTCAAAAATTGGAAAGTATTCGATCCCTTTGAGTGCAATCGGATCGGCGGTAATCAGCAGATCAAACTCCCCGTTCTGTAATAATTCATGCGGATTCGCTTCAAAGCCCGAAGCAAAATCCAGATCGACGTCAGGATATTGCATACGGTATTGATTCAATAAAGGCATTAACCAGTCAAAACAGCTATGACATTCTGAAGAGAAAATGATTCTTCCGGTCTGCCCATGCACAATACGGCTAATATCACTCTGAGCAATTTGCACTTGTGGAAGAATTTCATCAGCCAGTTTCAGCAACCGCTGCCCAACATTAGAAAAACTCACAGGGCGACTACGGCGGTTAACCACTTCGACGCCAAACCATTGATCAAGCTCACGCAACTGATGCGATAGAGCCGATGGGGTTAGGCACAGGTCCCCAGCTGCTGCAACGAGCGACCCATGCTCTCGTAAAGCGGTCAGTGTTTTTAAATGTCGTAGTTCTAGCATGCGTAATACCCAAAATATAAAAATGGCTTATTCCATTCCGGAAATAACTGAGCCCTTCCGATCTGGTTTAATTTAAATCATCTTAAAATAAAATCAATGAATTTTTCTCACTTTAAATAATGGGATGATAGTTTTAATAAAATCTCTCCGGTTTTAAACAGCAGCTATCGCATGATCACACTAATCCCTACTCAGGGTTATCCCTACATCCATATTAAATATGCGCTGAAATTTACCCAAGGACCATACTGATTCGCCACAGAAAACCTCAATCCAAGCCTGATCTTTTTATAAAACAAGTTATTCATCTGAAGTGAAATATCCAGGCATCCCCCAAATGCATATATTGCCTAACGAGGTACATGACATGAACAGCCATTCTGCTTAGGGCAGCACACAGTAAAATAGAAGACTCAGGACAATTCTAGAATCATCCTGAGTATGGTGATTTCATTTTTTCATAGACTGGTCATCAGGCATCACGATTTTGTCTGGAATGATTCATCCAGCGATACAGTACCGGTAACAACACCAATGTCAGTAAAGTAGAGGAAATAATTCCGCCAATCACCACTGTCGCTAGCGGTCTTTGTACTTCGGCCCCTGTACCGGTAGCCAGTGCCATCGGCACAAAACCCAGTGAGGCAACACAGGCAGTCATCAGTACTGGTCTGAGCCTTAAGATTGCCCCCTGCCATACCGCTTCATGCAAGGAATATTGATCTCTTAATTCCTTGATAAAGGTCAACATGACCAGCCCATTCAACACTGCAACCCCAGAGAGGGCAATAAAGCCAATTCCTGCTGACATTGAAAGGGGAATATCGCGCAGCCATAAAAACAGTACGCCGCCTGTCAGAGCAAATGGAACACCGGTAAACACCAGCAGACTTTCCCTGACGTTGTGAAAGACGGCCATAAGTAAAATAAAAATCGTAATTAAGGCCAATGGAATTACGATTTGCATTCGGGCCTTGGCTGAAGCCAGATTTTCAAACTGTCCACCATATTCAATCCAGTAACCGCTGGGCAAATTGTATTCTTTGAGCCGGGCTTGCAGCTCAGAGACAAAAGAACCTAAATCACGGCCTTCAACATTTGTTGTGACCACAATTCGACGTTTACCATTTTCCCGACTGACCTGATTAATGCCTTCAATGGTCGAAACCTGTGCAATATCAGAGAGCACAATACTGCCCCCATTGGCAAGTTGTAAGGGCAATTGCGCAACAGCTGCGACATTACGCTCCTGATCACTCAGGCGGATGACAAAATCAAAGCGGCGGTCTCCTTCGAGAATCTCTCCGACACTGCGCCCGCCAATACTGGCAGCCACCACATCCTGAATAGATCTGACACTGAGTCCATATTGGGCAGCCAGAGCTTTATCAATTTCAATATTGAGTAAAGGCAGACCTGAGGTTTGCTCCACTTGCACTGCGCTACTGCCTGCAATCTGCTGAATAATTTTGGCGATTTTTTCAGCTTCGCTATTGAGCAGCTGCATATCATCACCAAAAACCTTCACTCCGACATCACTACGCACTCCGGAAATCAGCTCATTAAAACGCAGTTCAATCGGCTGAGAAAACTCGCTGTTATTTCCCGGTAGTGTGGCAAGATAAGCGACCATTCGAGTTCTCAGCTCATCAATGGTCTCTTTCGGATCAGGCCATTCTTCATGCGGGTTCAACATGATATAGCCATCGGAAATATTCGGTGGCATCACATCGGTGGCCACCTCAGCCGTACCGGTACGGGCAAATACCGTTTTAATTTCCGGAAAATTTTTCAGTAACAGTTTTTCGGTATTTTCCTGCATGCGCAAGGATTCTTCCAGCCCCGTACTAGGTGAGCGTAACTGCTGTACGGCAAAATCCCCTTCGCTTAATTGTGGTGCAAACTCGCTGCCAATTTTAGTAGCAAGCAAACCCGTCAGTACCAACAGGCAAATCGCAAAGGTCAACACCACGGCCTTATAGTGATAAGCACCATCCAGCACGTTTTGATAACGTGTCTTGAGCCAGATCATCCAGCGGCTTTCTGTTTCCTGAATATCTCCCTTCACCCATAGCGCCACTGCCGCAGGTACAAAAGTAATGGACAGGATGATGGCAGCCACCAGCGCCAATACCACCGTTAAAGCCATAGGATGAAACAGTTTTGCTTCTACACCACTTAAAGCAAAAATCGGCAGATAGACCACCAAAATGATTAACTGGCCAAAGATCAGGGGACGGCGTGCCTGTCGTGCCGCCAGAAAAACTTCCTTAAAGCGTTCACTTTGGCTAAGAGGACGTTTGAGCAGTTGCTGGGCATGGGCCAAACGGCGAATACAGTTTTCAACAATTACCACGGCTCCATCGACAATGATGCCAAAATCAAGAGCGCCCAGACTCATCAGGTTGGCACTGATATTTTTTTGTGCCATCCCGGTTAAGGTAAACAGCATCGACAATGGAATAACGCAGGCGGTAATTAAAGCTGCTCGAATATTTCCCAAGAACAGAAACAGGATGATGATGACCAGAATGGCCCCTTCCAGCAGGTTTTTCTGTACGGTCTGAATGGCTTTTTCAACCAGTGTGGTACGGTCATACACCGTTTCAATACTGATCCCTTTAGGCAGGCTGCTCTGCACCTCCTGAATCTTGGCATGCACCGCCTGAGAAACCGTCCGGCTATTTTCTCCCATTGCCATCATGGCAATGCCCAGCACCGTTTCCTCACCATTATAAGTGGCGCCACCGGTTCTTAAATCATGTCCAATAGCTACCTGGGCAATATCTCCGACCCGAATCGGATCGCCATTTGGGCTGGCGATCATGGTATTTTCAATATCAGAGAGTTGGTTGAGTGTACCCGGTACACGTACCGTCAACTGCTGCCCATTGTCCTCAATGAATCCAGCTCCCCGGTTTTCATTATTCTCCTGCAATGTTTGCTGAAGCTGGTCTAATGAGATTTTCAGCTGCTGCATACGGTTCAGATCTGGCGACACCACATACGTTTTTTCAAAGCCGCCTATGCTGTTGATCTCTGCAACACCCTGCACACGCTGCAATTGAGGACGCACAATCCAGTCCTGAATCTCGCGTAAATCCATCGCCGTATATGCACTTCCATCCGGCTTTATGGCATTCGGGTCGGCTTTAAGTACCCATTGATAAATCTCTCCCAGACCTGTGGAAACGGGAGACATGGTCGGGGCAATTTGCGCAGGAAGTTCAGACTGCACTTCCTGTACCCGCTGGTTGATCTGCTGACGGGCCCAATAAATATCGGTGCCATCTTTAAAAACGACAGTAACCTGCGATAAGCCATAACGCGAAATGGAACGGGTCAGTTCCAGATCAGGAATCCCGGCCATGGCATTTTCAATGGGATAGGTAATCCGCTGTTCGACTTCAAGCGCCGTAAAACCATTCGCCTGAGTATTGATTTGAACCTGGGTATTGGTAATGTCAGGTACCGCATCAATTGGTAATTTCTGATAGCTGTAAATCCCGACTGCAATCCAGGTACAGGCAAAGAGAATGACCCAAATGGCATTTTGAATTGAGAACTGGATGATTCGTTCAAACAGTCCTTCTGCTTTGGGCAGATCAGAATTAGTGTTCATGGCCTGCCTCATCTTTTTCCAGTTCAGATTTCAGCAAGAAACTGCCTTGGCTAATATACTTTTGTCCTTCACTCAGACCCGAAATCACTTCCAGCCATTCGCCATCACTGGAAACTTGTCCAAGTACGACGTGCTGGGCCTTTAAATGCACCTGACCTTTTTCTTGCGACTCAACAATGAAAATACTGTCCTCGCCTTCAATCTGTTGCAGTGCAGATTTTTGAATACGCAACGCAGTTTTTGCAGATGGTTCGCTAATCAGCACATTCACCAGGACATTCGGCCGCAGTTCGTCAGCTTGGACATTCAGCTTGGCGCGTACCACCAGACGCCCGGTTTGCACATCGGCCTGAGGGCTTAAGCTTTGAATGACGGCGGTATAGCTTTGCTCGGAGCCATTGCTCTTAAAAGCAATCGTTTGGCCTGGTTGCAACTGGCCTGGAAACTGATTTGGCAGATTAAATTCAAGCCATAAGTCTTTTAACTGTTCAATCACAAATAACTGGTCGGCCAGCTGGACATTTTCACCGACCACAATATCCTTCTGGCTGATCACGCCCGAGATTGGTGCTCGAATCAGAAAACGGCCATTATTATTGCCACTTGCGCCCAAGGCATTTAAACGTGCCTTGGCAGATTGCACACTAATCTGGGCCTGACGATAGGCACTTTCGGCACGCTGGTAATCCTGTTTTGCTGATATTCCCTGTGACCAGAGCTGCTGTTCACGCTGATATTCCTGACGGGCCAGTTCCAGAGTGGCTTCCGCCATTCTCAGATTCGCCTGCTGGTCGATCAGCTCAGGTACAGAAAGTACCGCCAGTATTTGCCCTTTTTTTACATTCTGTCCTAAAGCTACATTTACCTGCTCGACATGACCACTAAAGTTCGGAGAAATATGTGCCTGCTGGTCGGTATTGACCACCAACCGGCCCGGCAATGTGGTCAGCTTTTCAACCATCCCGGTAGATACCACCGCAATTTTCAGGCCTTGTTCGGCCATTTGCTGGGCGGTCAGCTGTATTGCCCCATGTTCGCCTTGCTCTGCATGCGCTTCATCAGAACCCTCTGCATGCGCATGTTGACCATGATCTTCCTCATGCGCATGTGGATCAGAGGGAGTATTTTTGCTGTTAAACCAGATCGCGATGCCGACCAGAATCGTCACCCCAATCAAAATCACAATCATGAGAGGCTGGGATAATTTTCCATTTTGCTTCATGTTCATTTTATCGCGCCCCTGCATTGATTAAATTTTGTGATACGGCAATGGCATTTTTATTCAGCTGGGTATGGGCATCTGAACGGCTGATCTCCTCATAGCTGGTGCCGATACTGAGCGCCTCAGCAGTCAAGGCACTTTGCCAGGCCTGACGCAGAATCTGTAATTGTCCTAAACGGAGGTTTTGCAGCTGAGTAGTCGCCTGCTGGACATCTGTAGTAGATAGTTTTCCTGCCTGAAAACCTTGCAAGGTACGGCTGTGAACTTTACTTGCCAAGGCAATCTGTTCAGTCGTTGCATCAAACTGACTGCGCAAGCCTTTCAGCTGATGCATGCCATTGGCAATATCCAGGATTTGCTGCTTCAGCTCCTGTTGTTGCTGTTGATTGAGCAAGATCTGTTGCTGCTGGGCCATAGGAATCGTATATTGCTGACGATTAAAAATATTCAGCGGCACATCAACGCCCAGTACTAAAACCGTTTCATTATTTTCATCCGGCGACTTGCTACGATTCATTCCCACATTCAAGGTCGGGTTCGGACGCGCCTGCACTTTTAAATTTTCAATCTGATTGTTCGACTGCTGGAGATTCAAGGCATACAGCTTTTCCAGCCAGCCTTGTGCAATATAACGCTGTACCACTTGCTCACTGTGCTCCGGCCAAGGCACCCCCTTTTTATTCGGCTGAATAGCTGCGGCCGTTTCTCCCCACAAATTAGAGAGCTGACGCTCAGCCACCTGCTGATTCAAAAGCGCTTGCTGATACAGCCGTTTTACATCTAGCGCTTCAATCTGGGCACGTTCAAAATCGACCAGTGCAATACTGCCCGCCTGATAACGTTTCTGGGCACTGTCCAGATTAGCTTTACTTACGGTTAATTGTGAGGCATAGACAGACTGTTCAACCTGAGCAAGCAGCAATTGTGACCAGGCAAATTTCACAATCAGCTGGCTTTGTGCTTGCCATAATTGCTGCTGTAACTGGATTTGCTGATTTGAGGTCTGTGCCATACGCTGCTTCAGCTTGCGCTCGCCAAAAAGGTCTAGCGGCTGGCTGATGCCAATACTGAACTCCTGCTCCTGATCTGAACCAAATCCGGACTTTTCGAGGCTTAAACTTGGATTTTGCCATAACCGGCTTTGCTGAATATTCAGTTGAGAAACTTGCTGGCCTTGTTGCCACAACTGATCCTGAGCCTGATAGTTTTGTACTTTTGCTAAAGCCGATTCAAAACTGCTGACCGTTTCAGCAGAACTATATTGCACGCAGACTGCACAGACAGCGACCACCAGATAACGGCTCAAGAATGCCATTTTTTGTAAAGACATAATTTTCCCACTTATTGAAATAATAACAGTGGTGGGAATATTTTAGGCTACCCCACCTTTAGCGGGGATAATTCGGGAGGCGGGCTTTGCTGAAAAAGATCCGGTGCCTGATAGCTGTTTTTCCAATAAAACTCTGGAATTACCTGAGTCTCGAACACGGGCAAAACGATCATAACTTTTGCATCTTGCACCAATAAATGTGTCATCGACGGTAAATGATCCTGATGATCTTCACCCAGTTCAAAATCGTTCCCGATTTGCTTTAAATGATCTAGCTGCGAATGATACGAAGGTTGTCGGTTATCACTGGTACACAAAGTATTTTGATGGTGACCGAAATGATAACGCTGTAGCGATGCCTGTTCTTCATGGGCACAAAAGGCTGCTGCCACATTCCAAAGACTTTGGAACATGAACAATCCAACCAAGACTGTAATCCATGTTGCAAGACGCATAAGAAAGCCAGATAAAGCGATTCATCTGCCATTATAGAGCCTATCCTCTGTCTATCAAGACTTTATTCAATTCATCCAGAATAAGTAGCTTAATTCACCTAGATGCTCAGATTGGCTGAATATTTTTATACCTGCTAGATTATAAATAAGCCAGCCCTGGAGCGGACTGATACTGCCTGTTCAAAGCTCCATCAAGCCTGTCAATCATCCAGGTTGATCAGACTCAATCCTGGATTTTTGTAGTTTACCTGCTCTGAAATCTCAAACCGAAATAGCCCTTATCTTGCTCATGCTGATCCAGCACCTCGCTACCGACAGTTTCGATTGAGGACTTTATTTCTCAAAGATTTCTTTTAAATCACGCGGCATGCCTTGGGCAGATTTAAACTCTCCTTTACTATCGCGCCAGACCATAGACGGCGTTGAGAAAAACCCATATTTCTCCATCAAGCCTTCATTAAAGTCAATTTTTTCTGCAATCTCTTTAGGAATGCTGCTCGCCGGTTTCAAGCGATTCTTGGCTTTATCCGCATTCATCTTGGCAAACACGGCGGCCGGATCTTTGGACTTCAACAAGGTGGTAATCTGAGCTCGACTTTCTTCACGGATTACGCCGACCTGAATATGACGTAACTGGACTTTGCCAGATTGAACCCATGGACGTGCCTCTCGCCAAAGTTGATAACAATAAGGACAATTAGGATCTGAAAATACATAGACAATACGTGGCGCTGTTTTTTGCCCATCCTGAATCCAGGTGGCTTTTTCCAGAGTCTTCCATACATCATCCAGAACCGCCTGTTTGGCATGTTGATTCATGGCTTCAATCGACAGGTTTTCTCCTTTGGCATTATATAAGTCACCCTGGATGTAATACTTCTGGTCATTAGAAATAAATACCGTTCCAGGATGCTGATTGCTATGCCCAACCCAACCGGTCATACCGCTGGGTGCAGGAATTTGCTTCACAAACTGAAAGCCTTCCTGCGTAATCTGTGTTTTAAGGTCTGTCGCGGCTGAAGCAAAGGCTGTACTGCCTGCGAGCAACATAAAAATAAACGTGCGTTGTGTCAGTCTCATCATAAAATTCACCCGGTCAAGTTAAGGTTGTAGAGAAATTTTGCTTAAATAGTGCTGCAACATTGCAGGACTTAACTCCCCCATATGCCGTTCTACCAGCTGGCCCTGTGCATTAAAGAACAAGGTACTCGGTAAGCCGAACATATGCAGCTGTTGAGGCAGCTCGCCATATGGATCAAGTAATACATGCTTAAAATCAAGCTGATAACGTTTTAAATAATCTCGGACTGTGACGCCATCTTCACCCTGATTCAGCATGATGAAATGAATGTCAGGATATTGATCATGAGCCCGCTGTAAAACCGGCATTTCTCGATGACACGGCGGACACCAGCTGGCCCACATATTAATCACCGTAGGCTGTCCGGCGAACTGCTGGAGTGCGATCTGCTCTGCTGTTTCCCCGGTTTGATTCAAAGAAGAAAAGCTTAAATCCGGGAAATGTGTTTCCTGTTTCACACTGGCTTGCAGCGCTATACCTGTACCTAAAAGCAGCGTAAAAATAAAGATAAAGCTCAGCCTTGAGGTATAAGCCAAACCTTTATTTTTCCAGAAAAACCAGCCCAATCCGAAGAGAGCACCGCCAATTAAATGAAATCCCTTGTCCTGAATTTTAAAGATGTCGATCATGGAAGTGGAATATGCATCCCAATGCAGCATGATAAAAACCATTCGTGCTCCGATCAGCCCGATCAACACACTGGTCCATAGGGAGTCCTGAAACACCTGAAAGATCGCTGGGTTCCAATTCAGTTTCCGGCTAACCAGATGAGCGACAATCGACACTCCAAGTAGGGCGACTAAAAGAATGATCAGTGTCCAAGGCAACATCAACGGACCAAGATGTAAGGCTTCAGAAGAAATCATCGCTGTCCTCCTGCCTGCAGCTGTTTTAATCGTGTCAGTAGCTGCTCTGCACTAAATGTGCCGGTCAGTCGAAGTCTGCGCTGCTCCTGCTGCGACGCATCCAGCATGATCATGGTCGGCGGCCCCAGAATCTGCCACTGTTTTAATACGTCATCCTGACTTGGATGATAATGAGTAAGATCCAGCTTAATCCTCACAATATCCTGCAGCGCCCTCTGTACATCTTCACGCGGTAGTACTTCATGCTCAATAGGCTGACAGGCTACACACCAGTCGGCATAGACATCAATAATGACGGCTTGTCCTTGAGACTGGACAAGTACGCGGCTCAGTTCCTCTGCCGTGCTCACCTTCTGCCATTCCAGTACGCGTTCTGCCTGAGTGATATTAAGCTGGGCAACAGCCTGGTTAAGCTGCCAAATACCTCCGGCAGCAAACAGAAGACTTAACACCGCCACTATGGTTTTCGGAATTGCCCGTGATAAATGAGGCAGCATTTTCAGCAAGCAATAGCCTGCAAGTAATAACAGGGTCAAGCCCAACAGGCTGAAATACACCACTCCCGGAATGAAGGGACGTATAAAATAAATCGCTAGAGCCAGCATCACAAAACCAAAGCTGAATTTAAGACGATCCATCCATACACCGGGTTTAGGTAAATATTTTGACCCAAATACTGAAGCAATAAATATCGGCAAGCCAAGACCCAAGCCAAGTACAAATAAATAGCTGGCGCCCATCACAGGCTGATTCAACTGAGAAACAAATAACAGGGCTCCGGCCAACGGCGCACTCATACAAGGGCCTACAATCAAGGCCGCGATCATGCCCATCAAGAAGGCACCAAATAATGTGCCGCCCTTTTGACGCTGCTGCCACTGGTCCAGACGCTGTAACAGCCCCTGTGGCAAGGACAGTTGAAACGCCCCGAACAGGTTAAAAGCAAACAGAACAAAGAGAAGCGCAAAAAAGCCAATGAATGCCGGACTTTGGAACCACCGCTGGAAGCTATAACCTAATTGCGCCACTGCCAGTCCCATCAACGCATAGACAATTGCCATACCTACAACAAAAGCACCTGCAATCAATGCCGCCCGGTAACCGGTTTTACGCTGAACCAGAATTCCCGAAAGAATAGGAATCAGAGGCAAGGAACAGGGTAGAAAAGCCAACAGGATGCCGAGCCCTAAAAACACCAGTAAATTAATCAACAGATTCTGGCTCGAAAGCAGGCTAAAAAAGAACTGGTCATTATTCCATTGAGATTGCATAGGGCTTGTGGCCTGATCAGCCGGTGTCTGAAGTTCTGTCTGAGGGCTGATTTCACTTGCGGCCGGTGTCAGCGTTTTATCAGCGACTGGTTCAGTCTGCGGCAGCAAGACCGGAATTTCAGATATTTCTTCGATATCTTTATTACTTAAATTTTCTGCTGCTGGCGCTGGTTTTTTTTCTTGAACCAGCCCCGGTTCAGCAGCTGGTTCAGGTTGCAACACAGCATTAGCAGTAGAGTCCAGATTTAACAGCTTTTTGGTTTCAGTGATTCTCTGGGCCGGCAACAACCCTTCAGTATCAGTTTGAATCGTGCTGCGCTGTACCGGATAACATAAGCCGCTTTCTGCACAACCTTGCCACTGAATACTCAGCGTTTGCTGGGGCTGTACTTTAATCTGCGTTTTGACTTGCCCATAATGTACTGGAGTCAGACCAAAATTGGGATCATCCTTATCTTGAGGTGCCGGCAAATTCAGCTTGAGCGGTGTTTGCCCCTGACTGACTTTCAACTGATCATGATAAAGATAATAACCATCCGCAATCTTCCAGGTGAGTTCGGCTTTATCTTGGCTGGTCGATACCGCCTGGAACTGAAAAGCTTGATCAGGCGGCAGATAGTCAGCATAGGCACTATTTAGTCCTATGCACACCATGATCCAAAATACTCTGCAAATCCAAGCCATCATCCCTATCTCGTTTCATTTCATCACGGCCATTATCAGGAATCTAAAATTAAGGGAGCATTAACAGGTAGAATCATTTATAAAATAGACACAGTATCGGAAGGAAAGAGTATGTTCGTCGTCCTGGTAGAAGATGATCCCTATATTGCGCAGAGTATTTGTGCTGCTCTGGATTTTTTAAATATTTCTGTAGAGCACGTCAGTACAGCACGTACAGCGGATTATTTTGTCCGCCATAGCGCCGTAGATCTGTGTCTGCTCGACTTGGGACTGCCGGATCAGGATGGCCTGAAGTTACTAAAACAGTGGCGCCAGGACCAGATTCATCTACCTGTGCTCGTGCTGACAGCACGTTTACATACTCAGCAATGTGTAGAAGCCTTAAACCTGGGCGCTGATGACTATCTGACCAAGCCTTTTGAGCTGGATGAACTGATTGCCCGTATCCATGCCCTTAGCCGGCGCCATCGGGGCTTTTCATCGAATATCTTGCAGTTTGCAGACCTCAGCTTGAATCGCGATACCCAGGAAGTGTTCTATCAGCAGCAGGCCATTCAGCTGTCCAGACGTGAATACAGTTTACTGGAGACCCTGATGAGTCATCCCAACCAGATTCTGAAAAATGAGCAGCTACTGGATAAACTCTATGGTTATCAGGACAGTATTGAGAGCAATGCCTTAAATGTGCATATTTATCATCTGCGTCAAAAATTAAATGCTGATTTTATCCAGACCATCCGTGGTGTGGGTTATATGTTTAAAGCTCCCGGGGAAAGCTGATGCGTAGCTACAGTTTGAAATGGCGTCTGGTCATCAGCTTATTACTGGTCTTTTTGTGTTTATGGAGTATCGTTTTTGCCTGGCTGTATATTGACCTGCAAAAACGCCTGCAAGAGACGCTGGATCAACGCCTTTCTGCATCGGCACATATGGTGGCGCGCCTGATTCAACAACTTCCCATACAAGCCATTCATCATGAACTGATACAGCAACCCAATAAATCGGCAGATGCTGAAAACCTGATTGCCTGTGAAGTGTCTCTGTTCAGCTCGGATATTTCAGTGGGCCAGCAGGTTTTGGCCAAAACCCGGGGAGCGCCTGCCAACCTGAGCCAACAGCCGTCTGGATTCAGCACCTGGCAATCTGGCGGTATTGAATGGCGCAGCTATGTACTGCGTAAAGGTGATATACAGATTGTCGCCGCTGAGCGCATGTTCCTGCGTGAATCCTTGTTACAGCAGATTTTACGATCCGTACTTATTCCTCTGATGCTTTCCTTATTGATCTGTACCATCCTGATTGTACTGATTATTCGTAGGGAATTTAAAAGCCTGGATGACATCGCCCAGCATTTAAGTCAAAAGAATTTAACCCTGACGGCGGCAACCCAATATTTAACCGATCTTGACCCTAGACATATTCCGCATGAAGTGCAGCCTTTCGTCGACAATTCAACACAACTGATTCAAAAGCTGCATCATAGTCTGGAAAATGAAAAAGTCTTTACGGCCTATGCCGCCCATGAATTACGCAGTCCTTTAACTGCCATTAAAACCCATGTCCAGCTGGCCCAGTTGATGGCACAGCACGAGGCATCGCCCAAGTTACAGCAAAATTTACAGCAGGCCGATACCAGTATCCGCAGATATGCCGAGCTTCTGGAGCAGCTTTTAACGCTTTCTTCTCTGGAACATAATAAAATAGAAGAATTAGGCTCAACAGAAGTAGCAAGCGTATTAAGACAAGTTATTCAAGACCTGCAACCAGCTTATCCTGCGCTTCAGACAAGCCTGAATATCGACTGGGAAAGCCTGACCAGCATTCAGCTGCCAGACTTTGCCCTATATACGGTTTTAAAAAACCTGATGGAGAATGCGGCTCTGCATGCACATGCCGATGTTATTTCTATATACATGCAAGATAAATCTATTATTTTTCAAGATAATGGCAGCATATTGGATCAAACTGAAATGGAGAATCTGGGACAGCGCTTCTGGCGTAAATCTTCCCAGCAGCCCGGTCATGGCTTAGGTCTGTCTTTAGTTAAAACGCTCTTAAGAAAATATCATTACCATCTGGAATTTCAGGCTGCTCAGCCACATGGTTTAATGGTTAAATTAAGTCCATTGTCTGACTAAATACATGATCAGAAAAAACTCAGGATTTAGGCCTGATCAATTGCAGAGATAATGAAGTACACATTCATCCTGAAGATGAGCAGCGAGAAACTGATCAGCAAGACTATTTTTGCATTTTTCCACGCCCGTACTTAATATGCCGCTTATAGCAATTAATATTAAAAAGCCTAATGCTTTATCTTCTTAGCATCATACTTCTGCTCTTTCTTATCCATTACTACAGACTTCACCAGACGACCTCGATAACCAGTGAGTTTCTTCTATATCTGTTTATTTTTCTTATCATAATCTGCATCAGAAGTGCCTGGCGTGTTCTGACTTAAAAAAAAACACTTAGCACCATCCAAAATCCATGCCTGACATCACAACACGGCGCGAATAGAATGCCTGCATATGACAAACTAACACGATGATATTCTGGGTATAGTCTTTTCACCTCACTAAAGCCGGTTTTAATTATAGGTATGGTCAAGGCACTAAGAGTTTAAGCACAGATAAAATGACTTTTAGAATCGGTTTCCCCTCAAACATCTAACCTAATCTGTGATTGCTATTTTTATAGGCTCTAAGCACGGCCTTTATATGCTCTCACCATCTGATCGCTGATATCTTCTGGATAACAAAGCGGCTTATCCCCACCTGCCCGGTTATAAGCACTACGCTTACCGCATCGACTCCCATTTTTTGCAGTATTGTATGGACAAGGACAATTTCCCGGATAACTTTCAATCGATTGCTGAATCATTTTTTGCTTAATCGCTTCAGTACTTTGTCCATTTTGTTTCGCTTCCGCCCCAAAAGCCAAACATAGTCCTAATAAAACTAGAATTTTTTTCATCATATTCACCTCTTAGACAGATTCTATACAGAGTGAATACTTATGTGAATTATTGACTTTTAAGTATTTCTTTAATTCATTACAGTCATCTTTGAAACCATAAAAAAACCCGCCATATATTAGCGGGTTGTTTCTCCAAACAGTCCTGTCTTATAGACGAACCAATTGCACAATTTTTTCAGCCAGTTCTTCAACCGCTTCTTGAACATAAGTCACATCAGCGCCTTCGCTCACTTCAGTGATAACCACCACACCCGTTTCACGAAGCAGCGCAACCTGCTCTGCGGTTAAACCTGATTTGGCAATAGCCACCACACCTTGTTGAATTAACAGGCTTTCCAGGGCTTGGGCACTTTCCAGTGCTTGGGCGGATACAGATACTATCGCAGGCTTCTGACCTAAACGTGCAGCACGATCTTCAGCAGTAACAGGATTGGTATGAACTACCCATTCAACCGCTTCCTCAACCATGCCGGCACCGACAGTTACGTTACTTAAGCGGTCAATAAAGATAAACGAACCGGTATGACGACTGTCCTGATAACGGTCAAAGACCACAGGCGCATCAAACTCGATGACGACATCAGCAATCGTATTCAGATTAAGCTGCTCTACCTGAGTTTTTTCCAGTGTATTCACGTCCACACGGTAATTAATCTGTTCCACTTTGGCAGGAACGATTTGTGTACCCAGCTTCACATTATAAAGCTTGCCCTTTACCAAAGGCTGATCATTCATCCATACCACCGAAGCACGAACTGAACGTGATGCCAAAGGTGTATCCCCTGCTTTGACCAGCATGTTGCCACGAGAAATATCAATCTCGTCATTCAGCGTCAAAGTAATGGCCTGACCTGCAAAGGCACGTGGCAAGTTACCATCAAAAGTCACAATTTCTTTTACCGTCGACTTTTTACCCGACGGCAAGGCCACAATCTCATCCCCTACTGCGATTTCACCGAGCGCGATTGTACCGCAGAACCCGCGAAAATCCAGATTTGGACGATTGACATACTGTACAGGTAAACGGAATTCCTGTTTGTCTGCCTGATGAGAAACCTCCACCGACTCAAGCGTCCCCATTAAGGTCTGTCCGGTATACCACGGTGTGTGTTCAGACTTGTTCACCACGTTATCGCCATTCAAGGCCGAAATTGGGGTAAATACGATATTCGCCGGTTTGCGATCCCCTAACTGATTCACAAAACTGGTGTATTCGGCCTGAATCTCGTTGAAACGTGCTTCAGAAAACTCCACCAGATCCATTTTGTTAATGGCAACAATAATGTTCTTAATACCAAGCAGGCTAGCAATAAAGGTATGACGGCGCGTCTGGGTCTGTACGCCATAACGGGCATCAATCAGGATAATCGCCAGATCCGCAGTCGACGCACCAGTCGCCATGTTACGGGTATATTGCTCATGTCCCGGCGTATCCGCGATGATGAACTTACGCTTTTCAGTCGAGAAATAACGGTAAGCCACATCAATGGTAATGCCCTGCTCACGCTCAGCTTGCAGGCCATCAACCAGCAAAGCCAGATCAGGTGCATCGCCAGTCGTACCAACTTTTTTTGAATCCCGGGTTACCGCTTGCAGATGATCTTCATAAATCAGCTTTGAATCATATAACAGACGACCGATCAGGGTCGACTTGCCATCATCTACATTACCGCAAGTCAGGAAACGCAGCAGGTCTTTATTTTCATGTTGCTTTAAGTAAGCCAGAATATCCTGGCTGATCAGTTCTGATTGATGAGACATGGCTCAAACTCCACAAATGCTTTAGAAATCAGTTTTAATCTTTCACGCACCTCCATCTTTCTTTCATAAAAAGGATGGTTATTCCCCCTCTTGCACCAAAAGAGGGTTAGGTGGGAGATTAATTAGAAGTAGCCTTCCTGTTTTTTCTTTTCCATCGAGCCCGCTTCATCATGGTCAATCATACGTCCCTGACGTTCAGAGCTGGTTGCCAGCAACATCTCCTGGATAATCTCAGGCAAGCTATCGGCTTCTGACTCGACTGCCCCGGTTAATGGATAACAGCCCAGTGTACGGAAACGTACCGATTTCATTTCTGGAACTTCGCCTTCTTTCAGTGGCATGCGTTCATCATCTACCATGATCCAGGCGCCGCCACGTTCAACTACCGGGCGTTTCGCTGCATAGTACAATGGAACAATTGGAATCTGCTCCAGATAGATATATTGCCAGATGTCGAGCTCTGTCCAGTTCGACAATGGGAATACACGAATACTTTCGCCCTTGTTGACTTTACCGTTATACAGATTCCACAGTTCTGGACGCTGGTTTTTCGGGTCCCAACGGTGTTTGCTGTCACGGAATGAATATACCCGTTCTTTTGCACGTGATTTTTCTTCATCACGACGCGCGCCCCCAAAGGCTGCATCAAAGCCATACTGATCTAGTGCCTGTTTCAAACCCTGAGTTTTCATGATGTCAGTATATTTGGAACTGCCGTGATCGAATGGGTTGATGCCTGCGTCGCGACCTTCTTTATTTTGATGAACGATCAAATCAAAACCATGGGTTTTTGCCATGTTGTCACGAAAGGTGATCATGTCTTTAAATTTCCAGCCCGTATCTACATGCAGTAGAGGAAATGGAAGTTTTGCAGGGTAAAACGCTTTTAGGGCTAAATGCAGCATAACGGCTGAATCTTTACCGATTGAGTAAAGCATAACCGGATTTTCAAACTCGGCAGCAACTTCGCGAATGATGTGAATACTCTCAGCTTCAAGCTGTTTAAGATGAGTAAGTCTTTCCTCATTTAATGACATGGACAACCTGCGGATTACACGTGTACTTAATGACACTTTATAGAAATTTATAATTATTATAGAGAGTAACTTTTTATAACGATTGCTTGTTTTATGATATTCATATCTCAAAAGCTCATATAAAACTTCACTAATATCAACTATCAATTTTAGTGAATCCAAATTTCAAGCTAAACTAGCACCATTCCATCAGCCTCCTCCTCAGTATATTTTCTTATAGTTTTTTTAAAAAAATATAATAGAAAAATCAACTAAAGTGGGGTTCACAAGCGATAGAAAAAAAACTAGAGTTGCAAGAATTTACTCTCTGAATTTTATTCTTTTATATGCCCTATAACGCTTTCGATCTTGCAACCTTAAAAGCCTCTCTGGAAAAAGCACGGCTTGCTGGTTATCTCTATCAGCATCAATCCTCTATTTTGGTATTACAGGAACCATTGACTGAAGATGGCAGCCCTTTAAATATTTATCTGCAGCATGAACTGACGGCAGACCAGATCGGTATCCAGTTTGGTTTGCGCCAACAGGAAGGACATTGGGAGTATCTGCTCGGTATTACCTACAGTAACCAGAATGCTGCTTATGAGATTGGTGCCGGTAATCTGAAAGGTGATCAAAAGGCCTTTAACCTGCTCTATGCTTTTTATAATTACCCTAAAGCCTTTTATCTGGTGGCTTTACCACTCTCTGCAAATACCCAGACACTGGAACAGGCTTTGCAGCAACAGTTATTTAATCAGCCTGAACTTCAGTTTTTGGAAAGCGCAGTCAAAACCAATCCGATGGGTGAGCAGGTGAAATGGATGAAATCTTATCTTTTACAGCAGGCGCTGGACATGAAAGTTCGCATCCAAACTGCCCTACTTTAAGTGCTTCTACAAACGCTTCTCCCCTCCAGAATAGGATCATCATACTCACTTTCCCTACTCTGTCTTTTATACGTCCCCTCATGCTTGAATTTTCTTGTTTTGACTTTCATCTGTCCATTCGTCTAATAAATATTATAAAAATGAATTTATGATTAAAAACTTTGCGCTTGATCTTTTTCTATGCTTAACTCTCCTTAAGTGCATAACATTAAATACTAGCCTTTTTCAATTTTTATTCTAGTATTTTATGTAATCTATTGGATACAATTTGAATGATAACTGTTATCTTTTATCCATTATATATTTGACCATAACCATAAATATTTGAGACAACAGCAATGTGGGAACTGTTCACTCATCCTTCAAATATCGTATTCAGTATTAGCTTAAGCCTGATGCTGATGTTTGCAGCTTTGGAGTGCGTGCTATTGATTCTAGGAGGTGGCTCGCAGAATATTCTGGAGCAGTTCTGGCCTCATGACGCCGTACAGGCCGATATTGCAGTTGAACAGAATCCGGGAATATTGTTTAAAGTATTGGACTGGCTTTATATTAGCCAGTTACCTTTTTTTATCTGGCTGATTATTTTTCTGACCTGTTTTGGTTTGAGCGGCTTCTTGATTCAAGGCATTTTTGAATATTTTAGTAATCAGTTGTTCAACGTTTGGATTATCACCCCTGCCTGTCTGTTGCTATGCATGCCTGTTGTACGCTGGTGGGCAATGCTGGCCACTAAAGTTATTCCTCAGGAGGAAACCACAGCCCTCTATAGTGACGAGCTACTTGGATGCAAAGCCGTTATTATTTTAGGTGAAGCGAAGCTAAATTCTCCTGCACAGGCCAAGGTGCGTGATCCATATGGTCATACGCATTATGTACTGGTTGAACCAGAACAGAATCATATTCTTCAGCAAGGTCAGATAGTTGTGCTAACCCAAAAAACTAAAAATGGCTTCCAGGCCATAGAGTATTAGGGTCTGTTGGCAATTCATCTATGTTTGCAACCAGAAAGATATATTTCGCAAGATTTTTAGTTAAGACAAGGCGTGAGGCAGGAAATCCAGTCTTCTAAATACATGATTCATCACCAGATAGCGGCAAGAATATGCTCGTTCCGAAAGGCAGTAGCTCGTTTCCTTCTGCATCCTCTTTTGCGGTTTTTATTTAATCCCTTGCTTTATGCAAGCTATTTTTATTTTTCTCTGCATCTCTAACAGTAAAGAATACAGAACACTACATAAATTCTCCCGGAGCCAGGTTTTTTCTATTACAGTATTTATCCTGATTTTGTTTTTTATAGTAAGCCTCATGTCTTATTTTTTAGATAAAAAAAAATTGAATACCCTACTGATGTGTATAACAACTCTGCCTTTATTTGCATGCAACCCCTTATCTCACTCCAAGGCACCGGTCTTCATTAAAAACCATCCAATTAATGTGCTTGTTGCGAAATACCAAGCAGAAAACCTTCCACCTTCTAAAATGATCAAAATTGATCAAATGCGTATTATGCATATTGATCTCGACTACGTTTTCGATACTGATAAAGAGCAGCAACAACGCAATATTAAAGCTTTGATTGCACGTATCCAGCAAATCCAACCTAATACGATATTTTTACAAGCATTTGCCGATCCGGATGCCAATGGGTCGGCAGATCAGGTTTATTTTAAAAACAGGCATATTCCAACACGAAATAATTTATTCCCTACAGTTCTTAGCGAAATTAGACAGTACACTCAGGTTAAACAGATCTATGCATGGCTTCCGCTGATTGCTTGGGAGTTTCTGGAAACTGAGTCTCTTCAGTATGTGACTCATAGCCAGGGAGCTAGCTCAGGCTATATTCGTATCAGCCCTTTTGACCAAAAAAATATGAACTTAGTGGCAGAGATTTTTATTGATTTTATTCAGAATAATCCAGTCGACGGCATTTTATATCATGACGATATTACCCTCAGTGATTATGAAGATAACTCTCAAATCGCTAAAAAAACCTATGGCTCTTGGGGATTTAAAGATTTATCTATTTTAGGTCAACCACAACATCCTGAACAGTTTAAATTTGCACAATACAAGACCGCTTATCTTGACCAGTTTGCAGCAGGCATTAGCCAGATTTTAAAAAAACAACAACCTCACCTGCTGACCGCACGCAATATGTATGCCCCCGTTGTACTCAATCCGAAAAGTGAACAATGGTTTAGTCAATCTCAAGCCAGTACACTGGTGCATTATGACTATAATGCAATTATGGCCATGCCCTATATGGAAGAAAGCACGAATCACCAGCAATTTTATTTAGACCTTATTGCTCAGGCAAAAAAATACGACCCAACTTTGGATCGTACGATTTTCGAGCTTCAAGCAGTCAACTGGAGAAATAATCAAAAAATCTCCACTCAAGAACTCGCTAAAACCATGGAGTTACTAAAACAACATGGTGTTAAACACTTTGGCTATTATCCTGACGATTTTGTACAGCAACATCCACATGCGTCCACTTTGCAGTCGGTATTTCCAGCTGATCACTCAGATCATAAGCCCTAAGTTCACCTTCTTCACTGTAGTGTAAGGTAATATTTTTTGCTTTCTGTAAACGCCTGATATCATAAGCATTTACACTGAAACTTTGAGCCAGATCCGAGGTTGTGACGTTCTTCGGAGATAATCGCTTTTCCTTATTATGAAAACGATACCAGTTATAACCTGCCCAAAGAAACAGACATGAAATGAACGTCGCGACAAGTCCTATCAACTGAAATAAATTTAAGGATTCTTTGGGCATTTCGGCCACAACCAGCTGGTCATAGACCAAACCGCCTTCCACCCACCAAAAGAACAAGGTCAGCAACGGCATAAACAACCACATCCATATCACCCAGCCGAATGCCAATAAGCTATAACCTACCGCCTTATTACGAACATATTCAGGTTGATCAATATAAGCAGGAATATCGAGTAATGCTTTGTCGGTAACGACTTTAAATACTTCCTTTTTTTGCATCTCCGGCCTCCCTTCTAAAGCCACGATCCGGACTCACCCATCGCGCACGTTTTTGAGTTTTTAATAATGTTTTAGGCACCGCAACCACTGTGGTCATCATAGTCAAAACCCAGAAGAATAAAGGATACCAGATGACCCAAAAATAGTTTCTTAAAACACGGCCACGGTCATAGCGGTTATCAATCATCAGACTGACAAAAAACTGAATAAGACAGGTGACCCCTAGAATTACTCCATACCACTGTGGAACCAGTGACTGGATGGCCCACTCACCCGGCAAAGGAAAAAATAGCCCATACAGGTAAAGCAATATAATACCAAACATAACATAGGCCCAGACGATACTAATCATCGACTCGATCACAACCGGCCACATACGGCGCAAACGCCAGTTAAACATTTTTGGAGTATATGCCAATAGCACTTCAATCCCACCTTGAGCCCAGCGCAGGCGTTGTTTCCATAAGCCTTTAAAGGTTTCAGGCATATAAATATAGCCGAGTGCATTCGGCACATACTGCAGATCCCAATGATCAAACTGCAAACGCCATGACACATCGATATCTTCCGTAATCATGTCATCACGCCAATATCCAATACGGTCTAAAGCCGTTTTACGAAATGCAACCAACACTCCGGATACAGTAAAAATACGACCATATGTACGTTGTGCACGCTTAATGAGACCAATAATAGATGAGAATTCACCCACCTGAATTTTCCCCAAAATACTTGAACGATTAATAATTCTTGGATTTCCCGTCACCGCACCCACACGCGGATAATGGGTTAAATGATGCATCATCCATAGCACTGCATGTGGATGCAGCAACGCATCTCCATCGATACACACCAAATATTCATATTGACTCACCATGGCACCGGCCTTTAATGCATAAGCTTTGCCTTGATTCTCAGCCAGATGGACAACGCGTAACCGTGGATAGGTCTGCTGCAATTCATCTAGAATTTCAGCCGTTTTATCACTGCTCCCATCATTGATAGCAATCACTTCAAAGTTGGGATATTGGGTTTGCATTGCATATTTAATGGTTTCACGGACTTGTTCTTCTTCATTAAAACAAGGGATTAAAATACTACAGGCATGTTCACTCGGTTCAGGAATCTCCTGTTGTTTATATTCACGTTTTAGAAAAAACCATAGTCCGCCTGCAATCCATAGCCAAGCCATAAAAAGTGGATATAAAAATGCAAAACCAAAATAATAGTCATTAAAACTCAAATTCGATAACCATTGCATTACTTTTTCTCCAAAACTTTTTGAGTAAATGGATCACGGTAATTCAATGGGCTGTCATTTAAACTCAGCTCAGGATAAAGGTTTTGATGAATTACCCGGGTATGATTAAAACTGTAATTATTCACACCGACTTTTTGGATCGCTAAACTTCTAAGTTGCTGATAAGATTTTTTGAGTTGTTTCACTTGTTGTTTTGTCAGTTGATCGGGGATGTTAAAACTGGCAATTAAATGCTGCTGTTCTTTATCATTAAAAGTCTTAACCTGCTTTAAGAGCGCGTTAAACACTTCAGGTTGCTGAATAGGATCTAATTCAATATAAATAAAATCGGCATAATCCAAGCTGTAGTCAAGGAGAGCTTTTAAACCTTCAAGCTGCGTTTGATCTAACTTAAATTTCAAGGCAGTCTGATAGTTATTACTAATATTGGCATAGTATTTTGCTTGAGCTTTGGTGCGTTCTTTGATTTGAAACACCTGTTCCACCTGCGCCTCGCATTCTGCCTCCCAATTTTTCTGACGCAGCGCACAGGCCAGCATAGAACCGGTATCCAGCATTAAGCCTTCTATCGAGGTATTGTTCTTCACCAAGTCAGCCGTCATCGCAGCCAGGTCTAAGTTCTGTTCAGTTTCCAAGCTCACTGGAAATTCGGCATAGACACGATTCCCAATCCGTGTCCGCGACTGCCACACTACACGGTTAAGCATATCTTGCTGCATGTGTAATTGGCGGTTTGGAAAATAGGCAACATCGATTTTTCCATCACCATTGCGATCAGATACCGCTTTAAGAATAAGCGTATTGGTTTTTAGAGCATCAATGCTATCCAGTAACTGTCCGAGTTTCTGATTGAACTGTTCATTATTGCCAGAGTGCATTTCAGCCAAGTCAAAACGCAGAAAGCTCTTGCGCTGCTTATAGGGTGCACGCACATAATTCAAAAACTCCAACATTTCCTGATTAATCATTTCAGGCATCGGATTATCCATGATCAAAGCACGTTGGTAGGTTTTCACCGAGTCAGCGAGTGGCGCGACACTTCCCAAGCTAAATGACATTGGGAAACCAGCTTTAGCTGCCAGCTCTTCACTTTCTGCCGTCACGGCGCCATAAGGCCAAAAAATCGCGCGGGTATTTATACCTAATTCGCGATCTAACACCTGTTTTGATTTCTTTAAGTCTACAATAACACGACTGCGATATTCATTATCTGTTTCATAACGCTTTTGCTTTTCCAAATATTCACGCGTAATTGCCGCAGGTTGCATATTTTTCTGGGGATTGGCCAAAATACCGTGATGCATATTATCTGAGTGCGATACGAATTCAGCATAGCCCGATGCAACCATTTCGCGCATCTGTGACCAGGTCATTAAGTTGCCTGCCCCATAGGCTTCATAGGCATCCTTGGTATTTCCATTAATCCAGCTGGTCGGTATCGCAAATACCGCTGGCATTTTATATTGTTTTAAAAGTGGAAAAACACGGGTATAGCTACTTAATGCACCATCATCAAAAGTTAAAAGTAGCGCTTTATTGGGTAAGGTTTTTTTGCCTTGCCGCGCCAACCAAATATCTTCTAAACAAATCGGTTGCCAACCTTCACGTTTGATCCATTCAAAATATTGCGCTAAATTTTTCGTACTAATGGCATAAACATCACGGTCACCGCGCTTTGCTACATCATCCCGAACATCATGGAAAGTTAGGGTCACAAACTGATTATCTTGCAACTTGATTTGTTTTGGCTTTTGTAATTCTGCATGAGCATTTATTGGTACTACAACTGTACTGGTTAAACTCAAGGCTATCAAAATATTGGTTAATGTTTTCATTAGAAACGCCCCTCAAAGCCAATCACACCATAAGTTCTTTCCTCTGAGTCACCATCATATGGATGTACTCCCCAACCAATGCCGTAATGAAGCTTCCATGTTCTCGACAGTTGCCATTCATGTTGGTAATAGACGTTATAAATTGCGTCTGCCGAATAATCTTTCTGTTTATAGGTTCCTGCACTTGCTTCAAAGTGCTGACTAAAGTGACGATCATAATTCCGCCATGTCATCCAGTCATGGGCTAAACCCAGCTCTAAGCTGTAATTGGATTCAGGATTAAAATAGTCTGCGGCAATATCATCATTTTTCCCATAATAACCACGCAGACTTGCCTGGGTAATATGATGGGGTGCCTGATAAACTTGCTGCATAAAGTATGCAGCCGCTTCTTGCCGTGTGTTGCCATCATCAATATCCGTTAGCTGATAGGTTGCTCCAGCCTTGCGAGATTCGTTTTGTTGCCAGTTAAAACCAACGTTATAAGATTGACCATCAAAACCACGTCGGACGGCTTGCAAAGGAATATCTGCCTGACTGTTATACGCCATATGATAATTCCAGTGATCATTAAGCCACTGCGACCACTCAAGCTCAGCTCCGAACCGGTCGCCATCTGTGGTCTGTGATAGGGCAATGCTGGCGTGTTTTCGATTTGAAGCCCATTCCACCCCAAGTCCAATACGGCTATCATCCACTTCACCATCATCAAAATCAGACCAGCGATAGTCATGGGTGGCGTAGGTTCGATAGTTATCATACAACCACGGGCTGTTGAGACGTGTCTGATGGTCACGCTCACGAGCACCCTTTAACTGCACCAGTAAATCCCGGCTGTCCGATTTACTTTTTGAAAGGGTACTTTGGTGCTGAATAGTGGGACGGTTACGATCATTTAATTCCTTTTGACTTAGCTGTACGCCAGTATCCAAAGGTGAGCGTTGCATCAAATCTGCATTTTGCGCACGCCACCACTGAATATTGCCTAAGGCCTGGCTATTTTGCATATGGTTAATACGTGTGGCCTGATCAACCGGCTCTACTCCTCGCAATTGAGCTAAATTACTCTCGGACAGCTCCGGTTTTTCTCGCCAACGCTGAATTAACGCCAGGTTATTTCGATAGCTCACATTATTCGGCGCCTGCGCGACCAACTGTTCAAAATATCGTTCAGCCATGGCATGTTCATTACGATAAGCGTAGTTCAACCCTTTTAAGCCCAGGTACTCTAAACGATCATCATGTGTGGTTCGATTTACACCTTTTGCCGCACTATAATTAAAGGTTGGCAATAAATGATCCATTTGAACAATCAGCTGATCTGCTTGTTTAAATTTTTCTTGTTCAATAAGGGAGTAATACAAGCCCGCATACACATCATAATCAGGATAGTTTTTTTCTGATAACAGACTGCCATAGTAGACTTCAGCCTGTTTGGGCTGACGTAATTTCAAATAACTGTCTGCCGCAGCATGGCGCACATAGGCTGGCATATCCAAAATCGGCAGATTCACTTTTTGCAATTCAGCCAAAACTTGTTTTGATGCCTGTCGAGCATTTAAGGCATAGCTATAGTCATAATAAAACTTGCGCCTAATCGCCTGATCTTCCGGAAGCGCAGCTTCATAATGCTGCATGTCTGCAATGACGTGATCTAACTTGCTGTAAGCCAACATGCCCTGATCACGATAAGTCAGCATACGCTGCGACTGAATTGCATTTTGAATGCGCTGAGAAAACTCATGAAGCTTCAAACTATGCTGCAGGTTTGGACGTAATGCACTTAAGTGATGATTTTGAATATATTGTTCAGCTTCTGCATAATCGCTATTCGCCATCAAGGCCAAAATATATTGCTCTTGTATATCGCCATCGACCTGCTTGTTTAGCGCAGCCTTCGCCGTTGCAAGTGCCTCGATCGGCATGTCGAGCAGCCGGTATGCATATGACATTTGCGCTAAATAGTCAGGACTCAGTTGATCCTGTTTGACTTGCGCCAGCAGTTGCTTTGCCTGAACAGTTTGACCCGATTCTGCATTTAACACACCCTGCCATACTAACCATTGTTGCTGTTGGCTTCTTTGATAAAAGGTGTCTGCCCACTTTTCAGCCGACTGGAATTGTTTTAAATCGCGTTGCCCTTTAATAACACTCAGCCATGCATATTCAGGAAAACTTTGAACATGGATGTTCGATAAATGATGCAGATCAGCCAATGTTAATTTTTGATGTGCATGTGCACTTACTATATAGTCTGCGAGAAGGTTTTGATTTTTTGGCTGTTCAACCAATAAAGCACTTAATTGACTTAGTCCCTTTTCAACCTGACCTCCCCGAATCAAAATGACACTTGCTTCCCTCAGTTGATCAATACTATCTGCTGCCTTTACACATGTAATCGAAGAAGTACTTGCTATAATACAAGTCACCCAGATTGACTTTTTATAATTCATATCCTTTCACACTATTTTAGTAAGTATCAATACACAACAAAATTATGTTAACTATGTCACACTATATTTCATAAAGTAAACAAAATATACAATATTTACAGTGATTATGGTTCGGATTTAAGATTTTTTTCACCTAGAACCACAATACTTCTATATGAAGATAAAAAAATCCCCAGTTAGGGGATTTTTTTAAAGAAGTTTTAACTTAAGCTAAACCTTTCTCTTTCAATACTTCCAACATAGTAGAACCGAGCTCAGCCGGACTACGTGTATACGCCATTCCTGCACGTTCAAAAGCTGCAAATTTTTCTTCTGCAGTGCCCTTTCCGCCTGAAATGATCGCACCGGCATGCCCCATACGCTTGCCTTTTGGTGCTGTTACACCCGCGATATAACCGACTACCGGCTTAGTGACATTCGACTGGATATATTCTGCTGCTTCTTCCTCAGCAGTCCCGCCAATTTCACCAATCATAATAATGGCTTCAGTTTCAGGATCTTCCTGGAACAGTTTTAAGCAATCAATCTGGTTCATGCCCGGAATTGGATCACCTCCAATACCGATACAGGTTGACTGCCCCAAGCCTAGCTTCGTGGTTTGCGCAACGGCCTCATAGGTCAAGGTACCTGAACGCGAGATAATTCCGATTTTACCTTTCTGGTGAATATGGCCTGGCATAATTCCGATCTTGCATTCTTCAGGTGTAATAATCCCTGGACAGTTTGGACCAATCAGGCGTGTACCATTGCCATTGGTTTCAAGATAACGCTTAGCCTTTAACATATCGAGTGTTGGTACGCCTTCAGTGATCACCACAATCAAACCAATACCAGAATCCACCGCCTCTACAATTGAATCCAGTACGAAAGGCGCAGGAACATAAATGACAGAAGCATCCGCATTGGTTTCACGAACCGCCTCACGCATGGTATTAAATACTGGTAGATCCAGATGGGTCTGACCACCCTTGCCTGGGGTTACCCCGCCCACCACTTGGGTACCATAAGCAATCGCTTGTTCTGAATGGAATGTGCCGTTTTTGCCAGTGAAGCCCTGTACCAATACTTTCGTGTCTTTATTAACTAATACGCTCATGTTAGATACCCCTTAAG
This sequence comes from Acinetobacter sp. RF15B, assembly GCF_007558235.1. NCBI lineage: Bacteria > Pseudomonadati > Pseudomonadota > Gammaproteobacteria > Moraxellales > Moraxellaceae > Acinetobacter > Acinetobacter sp. RF15B. The sequence continues at coordinate 75,161 of NZ_VLSR01000004.1, forward strand.
CTTTCACAGCAGCAACGATTTTTTCTGCAGCATCAGCAAGGCCTGTTGCAGAAATTAATTTCAAACCAGATTTATCCAGTAATTGTGCTCCTAATTCTGCATTGTTCCCTTGCAGGCGAACAACCACAGGCACTGTCACACTCACTTCCTGAACTGCTGCAATAATTGCTTCAGCAATCATGTCACAACGTACAATTCCACCAAAAATATTGATCAATACTCCTTGTACAGAGCTATCTGCCAAAATAATCTTAAAGGCTTCAATCACGCGATCTTTGGTTGCGCCGCCACCGACATCAAGGAAATTAGCCGGCTGTCCACCATAGAGCTTGATAATATCCATGGTTGCCATCGCAAGACCGGCCCCATTGACCATACAACCAATATTGCCCTCTAGTGCCACATAGTTCAAATCAAATTCAGAAGCTTTTAATTCACGCTCATTTTCCTGTGAGGTATCACGTAGTGCTGCAATCTCAGGCAGACGGTATAAAGCATTTGAATCAATACCAATCTTAGCATCCACACAAAGAATATCGCCATTTTCACGCACAGATAGCGGGTTAATTTCAAACAGGGCAAAATCATTTTCTATGAATGCGTCATAAGCTGCACTCATAATTTTGACAAACTGATTGATTTGCCCATCTTTAAGTTTTAGTGCAAAAGCGGCTTGACGTGCCTGAAATGGCAATAGACCAACCAGCGGATCTACCTCAACTTTAATAATTTTTTCCGGGGTTTCTTCTGCGACTTTTTCAATATCAACACCACCTTCGGTGGATACCATAAAAGTGACTCGGCGGCTTGAACGGTCCACCACAGCCCCTAAGTACAACTCACGCTCAACGGGATATACATCTTCTGATACCAGAATACTGTTTACCGGCTGTCCATTAGCATCCGTCTGATAAGTCACCAGACTTGAGCCAATAATCTGATTAGCATATTCGGCTGCTTCTTCTGCCGACTTTACCACTTTAACACCACCTGCCTTACCACGACCACCCGCATGAACCTGGGCCTTGAGGACTGCAAACTTTCCACCTAATTGCTCAAATGCCTGTACGGTTTCATCAGCATTAGTGGCAAGTATGCCTTCCTGTACTGGCATACCATATTTTTTTAATAACGCTTTGGCTTGATATTCATGTAAATTCATTGATTAACCTTTTACTACTTATTTGACTTGTTATACATCGACCCATATTTCTTGATTCACAATCAAGATTGGTGTTTTAGAACTCAATGTTGTTTCTTATCTTTATTCTTAGATGATTATTCATATAAAAACAACCACCAAATGCAAAAAGAGCGGCTTAAGCCGCTCTTTTTGGTATTACTTACGTTTACGCTGAATCGCGTGAATCGCTCGTCCATCCACTGCTAAAGCTGCTTCATGTACAACTTCAGAGAAGGTTGGGTGACCAAAAGTCATCAATTGCAGATCTTCAACACTCGATACAAACTCAAGTGCGATCATACCTTGGTGAACAATATCAGACGCAGCCGGCCCAATCACATGCATACCCAGTAAACGGTCGGTTTTGGCATCCGCAACAAATTTGACGAAACCAGCATTTTCACCTGCCGCCATGGCACGACCATTCGCAGCGAAGCCAAATTGGCCTGTCTTCACTTCGTGGCCTTGTTCTTTCGCTTGCTCTTCGGTTAAACCTACCCACGCCGCTTCAGGGTGTGTATAGATAACTGAAATGATAGTGTCGTAGTTGACTTGTGCAGCATGACCGTGGATACGTTCAACTGCCATAACACCTTCTTCCATGGCTTTATGTGCAAGCATTGGACCACGTACCAAGTCACCAATTGCGTATACGCCTTCAATAGAAGTTGCACACCAATCGTTTACTTCAACCAAACCACGTTCAGTCAGTTTGATCCCACAGTCATCAGCCAACAGGCCTTCAGCATAAGCACGACGCCCTACACACACGATCAACTTATCGAAAGTTTGAGTTTTTTCTTCGCCACCTTGTGTGTATTTAACTGTAACTTCACGGCCATTCACTTCGGTGCCAGACACTTTCGCGCCAACACGGATATCCAGACCCTGTTTAGTTAACAGTTTTTGATAGTCTTTTGCCAAGGCTTTATCCGCCATTGGTAAAAAGGCATCCATTGCTTCAAATACAACAACTTCAGCACCCAGACGACGCCAGACAGAGCCAAGCTCCAGACCGATAACACCTGCACCAATCACGCCCAAACGCTGAGGTACTTCCTGGAACTCAAGTGCACCAGTCGAGTCAACAATAAGGTCTTGATCAACAGGCGCTACCGGAATATTGACCGGCACAGAACCGGTTGCCAAAATGACATACTTCGGTTCTAAAATTTGAGTTTCACCTTCGTGCGACACAAATTCAACTTTTTTGCCTGCCAGCAATTTACCCGTACCTTTTAACCATTCGATACCGTTGCCTTTCAAAAGACCGTCGATACCCATGGTTAATTGGTTAACAATTTTGTCTTTACGAGCAAGAAGTTTTGCAAGGTCAAATTTCACTTCACCAGTCGTAATACCGTGATCATCTAAGTGATGCACTGTATCTTCATAACGGTGAGAAGAATCAAGTAACGCTTTAGATGGGATACAACCCACGTTTAAGCAGGTACCACCTAGAGATGGCTTGCCTTTATGAATACGTTTTTCGATACAGGCAACTTTATAGCCAAGTTGCGCTGCACGGATTGCAGCTTCATAACCACCAGGGCCGCCGCCAATAACAACAAGATCAAATTGTTGAGACATTTTTATCTCCAAAAATGGGCTTAGAGGATCGCCCTAAGCCCATGCTTTATTTTTTAGAATTAAAGGTCAAGGATCAGTTTAGCTGGCTCTTCTAACAATTCTTTGATTGTTACCAAGAAGCCTACTGCTTCCTTACCATCAATCAGACGGTGGTCATAAGAAAGTGCCAAGTACATCATTGGTAGAATTTCAACCTGACCATTCACCGCCATTGGTCGCTCCTGGATTTTGTGCATACCCAGAATTGCTGTTTGTGGTGTGTTCAAAATTGGCGTAGAAAGTAATGAACCGAAAGTACCACCATTAGTAATGGTGAATGTACCGCCAGTCATATCTTCGATACCCAGTTTACCGTCACGTGCCTTAGCAGCATATGCACGGATACCACTTTCAACTTCAGCATAGTTCATGCGATCGGTATCACGAAGTACAGGAACCACTAGACCACGGTCAGAAGATACTGCTACACCGATGTCGTAGTAACCATGGTAAACGATGTCTTCACCATCAATAGACGCGTTTACTGCCGGGTAACGTTTAAGTGCTTCAGTTGCTGCCTTAACAAAGAATGACATGAAGCCCAGACGCGCACCGTGGCGTTTTTCGAATGCATCTTTATATTGAGCACGCATGTCCATTATTGGTTTCATGTTTACTTCGTTGAACGTCGTCAACATTGCTGTTTCTTGAGTTGCAGCAAGTAGACGTTCAGCAACACGCTTACGTAGACGCGTCATTGGAACACGTTTTTCAATACGTTCACCAACAGCTACACTTAATGGTGCAGCAGCAGGAGCAGCTGGCTTCGCCTGGTGATTTGCCACGTCTTCTTTAGTGATACGACCACCACGGCCTGTACCTTCTACATCGCTTGCAGCAATACCAGTTTCAGTCAAGGCTTTACGCACTGCAGGCGCTTGGTCTTGTACTTGCTGACGCTCAACAATTGGTGAATTACCTGCTTCAGTATTCGCCGCAGCTTGTTCAACTTTCTCTTCAGACTGAACTGCCTGAGTTTGAGCAGCACCAGAAACAGCGCCTTCTTCAAACTGTGCAATCACTTCAGCTGAAAGTACTGTATCACCTTCGTTTTTCACGATTGATGCAATAGTACCGTCTGCAGGAGCAACAACTTCTAAAACAACTTTATCTGTTTCAATATCGCAAATCACTTCATCACGTGATACTGCTTCACCTGGTTGTTTGTGCCAAGTTGCGATCGTACCGTCCGCAACTGACTCTGGGAATACCGGTGCTTTAATTTCGGTTGCCATTCTTTAGAATCTCCTGATTATTCAGCATCGATCGCAAGCGCGTCGTTGATGAGCTGAGCTTGTTGTTTTGCATGCAAATATGGTGAACCACATGCCGGTGCAGCAGAAGCTTCACGGCCTGCGTAGCTAATACGTACTTGTTTACCTGATTTCATTACATCATCGTATAAACGAGGTGCGATGAACAGCCAAGCGCCCTGGTTTTTCGGCTCTTCTTGTGCCCAAACAATTTCTTTGATGTTTGGATAAGCAGCAAGGACTTCCGCCAGACGTGCTTCAGGATATGGATACAATTGTTCAATACGTACAATCGCAGTATTGTTCAATTCTTTTTCACGACGTTTTTCCAGTAAGTCGTAGTAAACCTTACCACCACATAACACGAGACGAGTTACATCTGCCTTGTTGATGTTGTCGATTTCGTCAATCACTGTCTGGAATGTGCCAGTTGCCAGCTCATCCAGGGTAGAAACCGCCAGCTTATGACGCAGCAATGACTTCGGTGACATGATGATCATTGGTTTACGGATCGGGCGGATCGCCTGACGACGTAAAGCATGGAAAATCTGTGCAGGGGTAGTCGGTGTCATCACTTGCATGTTTTCTTCAGCACATAACTGCAAGAAACGTTCCAGACGTGCAGAGGAATGCTCAGGACCCTGACCTTCATAACCGTGTGGAAGTAGCATAGTTAAGCCACACACACGCTCCCACTTGGTTTCACCAGATGAGATAAACTGGTCAATCACCACTTGTGCACAGTTTGCAAAGTCACCGAACTGCGCTTCCCAGATAATCAAGCTCTTTGGAAGAGTTGTTGCATAGCCGTATTCAAATGCCAGTACTGCCATTTCAGACAATAATGAGTCATAAATTGCAACACGCGGCTGGTTCTCTTTGATATGGCACAATGGAATATAAGTTGAACCATCCACCTGATTGTGCAGTTTCGCATGACGATGTGAGAAAGTACCACGACCTACATCTTCACCAGTTAAGCGCACCAGATAACCATCATCCAGAAGAGAGGCATAAGCTAAAGTTTCAGCAGCACCCCAGTTCAATGGTATTTCACCAGTCTGCATTTTCAGACGGTCATCAATGACTTTAGACACTTGGCGTTGCATGACAAAACCTTCTGGAAGCTCACGCATTTTTTTGCCAAGTTCTTTTAGGCGCTCAAGTGAACAGGTCGTGTCCCACTCGTCTGTGTAGTCATGACCCAGATAAGGTGTCCAGTCCACAAACATTTTTTTGTTCGGCTCAAGAACCAGAGCGTTAGCAACATGATTGCCCGCTTCCAGATCAGCACGATAGCTTTCAATTAACTGGTCTGCTTCTGCACGGTCAAGCACGCCTTGTTGTACCAGCTGATCTGCATAAAGCGTACGAGTTGTCGGCTTCTTGTTGATCACTTGATACATCATTGGCTGGGTTGCAGCCGGCTCATCCGCTTCGTTATGACCACGACGACGGTAACAGAACATGTCAATCACGACATCTTTACGGAAAGTATGACGGAAATCATGTGCCAGTTGAGAAACGAAAATCACCGCTTCAGGATCATCACCATTGACATGGAAGATCGGTGCCTGAATCATTTTTGCAATGTCAGTACAGTATTCTGTAGAGCGCGCATCACGTGGGTCAGAGGTTGTAAAACCAACCTGGTTATTGATGACGATATGAACCGTACCACCTACTGTATAGCCACGCGTTTGTGACATCTGGAAGGTTTCCTGGTTAACGCCCTGACCTGCAAATGCCGCATCACCGTGAACGATAAGCGGTAATACATCATCACCACCAATGTCTTTACGACGGACTTGGCGTGCACGCACCGAACCTTCAACCACTGGTCCAACAATCTCAAGATGCGACGGGTTAAATGCCAGTGCCAAGTGAACTTCGCCACCCGGAGTCATGACGTTAGAAGAGAAACCTTGGTGATATTTAACGTCACCAGAACCTTTCTTGTGGATTGATTTACCTTCAAACTCACCAAACAGGTCAGCCGGGTTTTTACCCATGATATTGACAAGAAGGTTCAGACGGCCACGGTGTGGCATACCAATAACCACTTCTTTACAGCCTACTGAGCCGGCACGCTGAATAATCTCATTCACCATTGGAATGAAAGATTCACCACCTTCAACACCGAAACGTTTCGCACCAACAAATTTATTACCCAGATATTTTTCCAGGCCTTCAGCAGCAGTCAAGCGCTCCAGAACATGCTTTTTCTGTTCTGCATTTAAACCATACTGACCGCGCGCACTTTCCAGACGCTGCTGGATCCAGCGTTTTTCTTTAGTGTCCACGATGTGCATGTATTCAGCACCGATTGAAGAGCAATAAATTGCTTCCATCGCCTGAACCATTTCACCCAGAGTCGCTTCTTCTTTACCGATAGCGAGATTGCCGGTATTGAACACAGTGTCCAGATCAGACTGGGTTAAACCATGCGCAGCAAGATCCAGATCTGGAACAATTTCACGCTTTGCCAAACCTAATGGATCGAGTTTTGCTTTCTGATGACCACGATTACGGTAAGCAGCAATCAGCTGTAATACGCCAATTTGACGACGTTCATGCTCTGAGCTTACTGCTGATTGGATAACAGGCTGAATACGGCTTGAATTGCGACCTAAAAGTAGGAATTGCTCACGTACATTACTGTGTGGTTGATCACCTTTTGGGAATTTATCGAAGTACGCTCTCCAGTCAGCACCTACTGAGTCTGGAGCAGTGAGGTACTGCTCATAAAGTTCTTCAATATACGCTGCACTATCAGCGGAAAGTTCAGTGTCAAGACGCAGAGCGTCAGCAACTTCTTGCATTTGTGGACCCATTTCCTATTGCAAAAACATTTTCAGGATGCTTTTTAAGCAAAACCCAGGATTTTTAATGTCAAATTTGTAATATGACATTAGTCCCCCATAAGGCATAAGCCATGAGGCGTTATCACCACACCAAGTAAACCTTGATATGTTTAATGAATAATAACGCCCCTCAGCGGCATCATCACTCATTGAATACCCGATCGTGACCGAGCAATTTTTTTGCAAATCGACTTAGGAAAAACAAGGTTTTAACGCATATTTTTGCTAAAGCGACTTTTATATAACCTTATATAACACTCTCTTTCAGTTGCAGTGTTTAAAAAATGTACCCAAGTGGCACACTTTTTCGATTTAAACTTAGGCTAAATGCTAACATGTTATCAGTTTTCAATTGATTTTTTTGACACATACCTCCTATAAATTGGCTAAATACAGTGTAGAAGTTTTACTCTACTATATGGTGCTGTATTTAAAAATCAGATTCAACGTAGACTTAAGTCCAAGACTTTCCTAACGAATCAAGATAAATAAAAAGAGAGCAAATCTTTCAATCCACTCCCTTTACACCAGCAGTTATATAATAACATCCTTCTGTTTATTTTTCAGGTCACTTTTACATCTAAAAACCATAAATGAATAAAATAATCAGATGCATGTTCATAGTTGAGGTCAGCACCTGATATTTTGCGCCTTTTTTCTCTAACCCACATGATGTATTTTAAGCATTACATCCCTGTTTTTCTATTTATCATTTTTACATCCAGCTCAAATATATAAAAAAAGCACACCAGTAGGTGTGCTTTTTTTGGGAACTGATTGCTTAGCCTATTAGCCTGCCATATCTAAAAGCATATTACGGATGTGACCGATTGCTTTAGTTGGGTTCAGACCTTTCGGACATACCGATACACAGTTCATGATACCTTTACAACGGAACAATGAGAATGGGTCGTCAAGACGAGCCAAACGCTCCTGAGTACCTGTATCACGCGAATCAATAATGAAACGGTATGCATTCAACAATGCTGAAGGACCCAGGAACTTGTCCGGGTTCCACCAGAATGATGGGCATGAAGTTGAACAACATGCACAAAGAATACATTCATACAGACCATCTAGATGCTCACGCTCTTCCGGAGACTGCAAACGCTCTTTTGGTGGCGCAGGCTGGTTGTTGATCAAGAACGGGTGAATCTTGTTGTACTGATCGTAGAACTGATTCATGTCTACCACCAGGTCTTTTACGACAGGAAGACCTGGAAGTGGACGAATAGTAATTTCATTTGGCAGATCATTGAGGTTCCAAAGACACGCCAAACCGTTTTTACCATTAATATTCACACCATCAGAACCACAGATCCCTTCACGGCATGAGCGACGGAATGTCAAAGATTCGTCCTGAACTTTTAATGCAAGAAGCGCATCAAGCAACATGCGGTGCTTATCAGTCAATTCAAGCTTAAAAGTTTGCATGTACGGTGCTTTATCCTTATCAGGATCGTAGCGGTAGATATGAAATGTACGAGTACCTCTACTCATCTTAAATCTCCTGATTAGAATGTACGTGGTTTCGGTGGAATAGCCTCTACCGAAAGTGGCTTATAACGTACTGGCTTATACTCAAGACGGTTATCCGCAGAGAACCACAAAGTGTGTTTCATCCACTCATCGTCACGACGGCCATATGGATACTCTGGGTGATCCGGCGACTCTTCAAAGTCCACTACGGTGTGGGCACCACGACATTCTTTACGTGCAGCAGCTGAAATTAATGTCGCTTTTGCAACTTCATACAAGTTTTCAACTTCTAGCGCTTCAATACGTGCAGTGTTGAAAACTTTAGATTTGTCTTTCAAGTGAATGTTGCGAACACGTGGCTCGATCGCAAGAATCTGTTTCACACCTTCTTCAAGAAGCGCAGTGGTACGGAACACACCTGCGTGGTCTTGAACGATGTCACGAATTGCATCGGCAACTTCTTGAGCATTTTCACCACTGGTTGATTCGTCCAGTTTACGAATACGCGCAACTGTTTCTTCAAGCACATTTGGTGGAAGTGGCTGATATTCATCACCGTGATGTTTAGTCACATAATCAATGATATGTTCGCCCGCAGCTTTACCAAATACAACCAAGTCAAGCAGTGAGTTAGTACCTAGGCGGTTGGCACCATGTACAGACACACATGAACACTCACCGATGGCATAGAAACCTTTTACCGGTTTAACAAAGTTACGCTCACCCGCATTAGTCGAGTAAACATCTGTGTCTTTGTTGTAGTTCGCTTGCAGCTCTTGAGTCTCACGACTCTCAGGAATAACTACCTGACCGTGAATATTCGTTGGAATACCACCCATTTGGTAATGGATTGTTGGCACTACAGGAATTGGCTCTTTAGTGATGTCAACGTTCGCGAATTTCTTACCAATCTCGAATACAGATGGCAGACGCTTCATGATCGTATCAGCACCCAGGTGAGTCATATCAAGAAGGATATAATCCCCTTTAGGACCACAACCACGGCCCTCCTTGATTTCCTGGTCCATAGAACGTGATACGAAGTCACGTGGCGCCAAGTCTTTCAAGGTTGGAGCATAACGTTCCATGAACGGTTCGCCGTCTTTGTTACGAAGGATTGCACCTTCACCACGACAACCTTCTGTTAACAATACGCCCGCGCCCGCAACACCTGTTGGGTGGAACTGCCAGAATTCCATATCTTGTAATGGAATACCTGCACGCGCCGCCATACCAAGACCGTCACCAGTGTTGATATACGCGTTAGTAGATGCACGGTAAACACGACCCGCACCGCCAGTTGCAAACAAGGTTGCTTTGGCTTGGAATACTGCAATTTTACCAGTTTCCTGGTCAATTGCTGTTACACCCAGTACATCACCTTCTTCATTACGGATCAGGTCAAGCGCGATCCATTCTACGAAGAATTGAGTGCCCATTTTCACGTTGCTTTGATAAAGCGTGTGAAGAAGCGCGTGACCCGTACGGTCAGCTGCAGCACATGCACGTGGAACTGCTTTTTCACCGTAGTTGGCAGAGTGACCGCCGAATGGACGTTGGTAAATTGTACCGTCCGCGTTACGGTCAAATGGCATACCTAAATGTTCTAATTCGTATACCACTTGAGGTGCTTCACGCGTCATGAACTCGATCGCGTCCTGGTCACCTAACCAGTCAGAACCTTTCACCGTGTCATAGAAGTGATAGTGCCAGTTATCTTCTTGCATATTACCAAGAGATGCACCAATACCACCCTGTGCTGCCACAGTATGTGAACGCGTCGGGAATACTTTAGTCAGTACTGCTACTTTCAGACCCGCTTGAGCAAGCTGGTAAGAAGCACGCATACCAGAACCACCACCACCAACGATAACTGCATCGAAAGTTTCATGTGGAATATTTGTGTAATCGTCTTTAGGGGTTATAGCGCCCATGATTGTTTCCTATCAATTCGCCCAAAAAATCTGGATCGCCCAGATCGCATATGCAAATACAGCAATAATCATTGCTGAAGTCAGTACAAGGCGTAAACCTGAAGCTGATGGACCCATCTGACGAGTAGTTACATAGTCAGTAAATACTTGCCACATACCAATCCACGCATGCGCAACAAGAGATAAGACAGACAATAAAGATAAAACCTTCATTGGAGTTGTCATCATAAAGCCGTACCACTGTTCAAAAGTAAAACCGCTGTTGCACAGGATCCAACCTAGAATAACAACAGTATAAACAGCAAGAACAACGGCACTTATACGCTGGATAAACCAGTCGCGTGAACCTGAACCCGTTAAACCAGTAGCACTTTTCATTAGAGTACGATCCATACAAATGACGCAACGATACCGATTGCAGACAAGATTAATGCGATAGTAGCTGCTGTGCGACCACTTTGCAGTTCTTCTGCAACACCAACGTCAGCAAGTAAATGCTTAACACCAGCGATAAAGTGGAAAATTAAACCGGCTACAAATACCCATACGATGAAGCGCACAATAAAACCGTTAAAGATTTCCTGTACTTGTGCAAAACCCTCTGGTGAAGACAATGATTTGTCTAAAATCCACAAAAGGACCGGTACGAGTAAAAATATGATGACACCTGAAAGACGGTGTAGAATTGATGCAATAGCCACGGGTGATTTTAAGTTTACTTCTAAAACTTGACCCATGGACAAATTGACAGGTCTGTTGCTTTTCACAGCGGGCATCCTGTAGTTAAAAACTCCATCCGGAGTTTGTTGGAATTAATTCGAAGGAAAGCTGGCATTGTCAGGCAAATACATGCCGAACGTAAAACGACACTGAATTATAAAACGTCAACTATTAAAACACAAACAGCTCACTCAGGCTTTTTAGGCAAAAAACCCTTAAATAAGAATCATTAACAAAAACTCCTCAATGAACCCACCAAAATATAGCTTAGTATTTCATGCTTATATAATTGTTTTTAAATAATTAAGTAGACAAATTCGTCCTGTTGCCTGATTTATTCTTATACCGTTTGAATTTAGACTAAAGATGAAGATTCTTGTCTTAAATTGTAAAGTAGGGACTTCTTTTTTGAGTTAAATCAAATATCTGCATTTATAAAACAAATAACAATTATGACCAAAATGAATGATATACAAAAACCCCTCATTAAAAGAAAGACCTAGCCAACTTGGTTTATTGATAGTTTTTTCAACCCTTTTAAGCATTTTAGATTTAAAAAATCACTTACCCAATCTCTATAAATAAGGTTTCCAACCTCTTCCAAATAAATATCAGCTACTTTTTAACCAATTAAACTGAGAATCAGGTCTCAATCTTGAACTTTTATTTATAATCTCTTGATCCTTTAAATAATTTTGAAAAATTATCTAAGTTATGAGATTTAGATAGGTTTCAGGAGAAGCTGGCAAATTCAAGTAATTTTAATTGCTCTTTTTAAGTTTTAAAAAAATGCTGATAAATAACTGCTACAGGTGATTTTTTTCTGCACCTTCTCTTGAATTTGACTTATTATAGCGCCTTGGTACTGTGATTCTATTGGACTTTTTACCTCTTGGTGAATTAACTAAACCGCTGTGCAAGCGTCATTTTTTCATCCATAAGTATAATTGACAAAATTTCAGTAGCCACTAATCTTATAGCAAATTTTTGACCCGTCCGTTTTGTACATTAAAAGATTGATAGCAAATCGGATATACATTCACCAGGACAGGAGATCTATTGAATGTCTGAAGCAACTGGCAAGAAAGCCGTTTTACAGCTTGATGGCAAAGAAATTGAATTACCAATTTACAGCGGCACATTGGGCCCAGATGTAATCGACGTTAAAGATGTGTTGGCTGCAGGTCACTTTACTTTTGATCCTGGTTTCATGGCGACCGCTTCTTGCGAATCTAAGATTACATTTATTGATGGTAACAAAGGTGTACTTTTACACCGTGGCTATCCAATCGACCAGTTAGCAACTAAAGCTGATTACCTTGAAACGTGCTACCTGCTTTTAAATGGCGAGCTTCCAACAGCTGAGCAAAAAGAAGAGTTTGACGCTAAAGTTCGTAACCATACTATGGTTCACGACCAAGTTAGCCGTTTCTTCAACGGTTTCCGTCGCGATGCTCACCCAATGGCGATCATGGTAGGTGTGGTGGGTGCGCTTTCTGCGTTCTATCACAACAACCTGGACATCGAAGATGTTAACCATCGTGAAATTACAGCGATCCGCTTAATTGCCAAAGTTCCCACTTTAGCAGCGTGGAGCTACAAATACACCGTTGGTCAACCATTCGTTTATCCACGTAATGACTTGAACTATGCTGAAAACTTCCTGTACATGATGTTTGCTACACCAGCAGACCGTGACTACAAGGTTAATCCGATTCTTGCAAAAGCAATGGACCGTATCTTCACGCTTCATGCTGACCATGAACAAAATGCTTCTACGTCTACTGTACGTTTAGCGGGTTCTACTGGCGCTAATCCATATGCATGTATCGCTGCTGGTATCTCTGCACTTTGGGGTCCTGCTCATGGTGGTGCAAACGAAGCCGTTCTTAAGATGCTTGACGAAATCGGCACTGTAGAGAACGTTGCTAGCTTCATGGAAAAAGTGAAGACTAAAGAAGTTAAACTCATGGGCTTCGGTCACCGTGTGTACAAAAACTTCGACCCTCGTGCCAAAGTTATGAAAGAAACTTGTGACGAGGTTCTTGGTGCGCTTGGTATCAACGATCCACAGCTAGCTCTTGCGATGGAACTTGAACGTATTGCGTTGTCTGACGAATACTTCATCAAGCGTAACTTATACCCTAACGTAGACTTCTACTCAGGTATCATCCTTAAAGCGATCGGTATCCCGACTGAAATGTTTACTGTAATCTTCGCGCTTGCACGTACTGTAGGCTGGATCAGCCACTGGTTAGAAATGCACAGCGGACCTTACAAAATCGGTCGTCCTCGTCAGCTTTACACTGGCGAAGTTCAACGCGACATTAACCGTTAATTCGGGCAGCGTTAAACGACAAGAAACCACCCTTTCGGGTGGTTTTTTATGCTTGATAAATACCAATATGACTTTTATTACGTGTGGTGACTTGTTTTAAAAATTTATGAGGTTGAGTATGCCGCTTTGTATACGGGTAATATTGTAGAGTCAACCCAAGCGCTATGATTTTTAGTCGGTTAGATCAAACCACAATGTAATGCTTGTAAAAGCAATTGATGTTGATTGATCCAGTCAACCATACATAGATAAGATGGAAAAGCTTTAACTAGCGCATGATAGAAGTGCCCGCTCCTGCTATAAAAAAAATGAAGTTATGGAGTTGTGATTTTTTATAGCACACTGCAATAAATGCAATTTCAGACCGACATAGGCCACTTGATCATCGCCTTTCATTCAAGCTTTTTATTTTAGATATTGTCAATAAAGCACTTCACCTTCAAAACACCATTAATGCTGCAGAGTTGTTGTGTAAACCCAAGCACAAGATAGTCAGCTTTAAGTTTGCGTTGTAACTTATCTATGAGTCTAACCATCTTGTTTAATTTCATTTCTTAACCATGCTTCATGGTTATCATAATGCAATCAACTTAAGCTACTGCTTGAGCTCCCCCCATGGGAACACCTCCCTATAAATCCTGATCCAGCATATGGATCAATAATGTGACCAAAATCCTCCAACCTTTTTGTTAATTTGATTACTCGACCGACATCCTGTTGCTGTATAGATTTATTTTCTTTATCAGGCAGGATAATCATAATCTCACCCTGTTGAAGGCAGTACCTACTCCATTGCAAACTATATTAAACTAAAAATATCTAATTTCTGGATGCAGTTTATAAACAGCTTCTTATTAGATATCCAAACAATTGATAATAATTACTCAAGGCAACAGTTTGAGTAATCTATGGCATACTTAGCCCAAGACTTCAGGAAATATAAACATGAGAAGAACAACAGCAATTTTAGCTTTGGCTGCAAGCGCTTTAGTAATGAGCGCCTGTCAGACCACACCGCATGAGTTCAATGGACAAAATGGTTATAAGGTTCTGGAGCGTTCGGACAATACAGCAACTTTGAGCTATATCCTTTCGGGACGACCTAGTCAGGACGAAAATAGATTACAAGCGGCCTGCAAACAAGTTTTAGGCGCCAGTAAAAATTATAATATTCAAATTTTAAGCACCAATGAAGTTGTTAATCCAGCAAACAAACAAGCTGACTTTGGCCGTCAAATTGGCAGCAGCCGTGCCCAAATCAGTTTAAGTAATACTCCTAGCTTATATAACAGTGAAGATTATGGCACCCGCCAGGCCCTTGAAGCTCATCCGACCACCGTGAGAGTGATACGCTTTAGCTGCTCCTAAAAAGATCTTTAAATAAAAAGGGCTACAGGCCCTTTTTATTGAATAGCTGGTCAGTTATTTATTTGGTTCGATAAAAACTGACATTACGAAATTCTGGTGACTCATCCAGATCCGGCCAGGTCGTTGCACTTCGTTCATCCAGTTTCACATATTGTGGATGGCTGAAGTTTTTCACCCGACTGTCTGCCACCCAGACTTCTGGAGCAAATTTTAAAAACTCATCCAGAAAAAAGCGGTTGCACTGATCATAGAGCACATCAGCAGCCAATAGAATATCCACCTGCTCAGCTTTATACAGATCATCCAGATATTCCAGCTCTACATTATTGAGCTCAGCATTGGCACGACAGGCATCTAAACTCACCTGATCAATATCACAACAGATTACCCGTTTTGCCCCTGCCATTTTCGCCGCGATTGCCACCACACCTGAACCTGCACCAAAATCCAGCACGACCTTGTCTTTAACATGATGCGGTTCGACTAAAAGCCATTGCGCCATTGCCAAGCCTGATGCCCAGCAAAAGATCCAATATGGTGTCTCATTCCAAATCCGACGAATCACTTCATCATCCAGTTTATCGGTTGGAAATACAGGTGGAATCAACCAGAGGGAAATCGGTGTTTCAGGCAATTGCTGTGCATGTAATTCACAATTTGGAATCACATCATGCAAAGCTTTAAGCAAGTGTTCAGGGGGGTGAGGAAATTGGAAAGTACAGCTCATATTAAGCCTTGGGGATGATTTTATTTGAATTTATAAACGTATTGGATACGCGACACCGTCATCTGCTGCTGTGCGAGACACACCTCAATCGAATTAACACTGTTTCTGCGACAGCATTAATCAAAAGACAGAATATATCGAGTTCAGCAGATGACAAATGGTTTTGGTTACTTTTGCCGAAAGAAAAGTAACATACGAGCTTCTTACATTCATAAGTCACAACGGTAACACTCCGTTGTGACTTTAATATCTTTTAATTAAAAGTTTAACCCAAAGCCTTTTCAGCAGCTTCTACAGTTTGACGAATCAAAGTTGTAATGGTCATTGGACCCACACCACCTGGAACTGGTGTATAAGCAGATGCCACTTCTTCAATACCTACCAATTGAATGTCACCAACACCGCCACCCTCACGTGGATGGAAACCGGCATCTACCACCACAGCACCCGGTTTGATCCAGTCTTTTTGAATCAACTCCGCTTTACCGACTGCACCCACGACAATATCGGCTTGCTTCACAAAGTCAGCCAGGTTTTGAGTGCGTGAATGACAGATAGTGACGGTTGCATTGGCTTGAAGCAACATCATCGCCATTGGTTTACCCAGAATCGCAGAACGTCCCACGACCACCGCATGTTTGCCTGCGATCTCAATCTTGTTTTCTTGTAAAATTGTCATAATGCCAGCAGGTGTTGCTGAACCATAAGCGGCTTCACCCATTGCCATACGGCCAAAGCCCAGGCAAGTTACACCATCTACATCTTTGGCAAGTGAAATTGCATCAAAACAAGCACGCTCATCAATTTGCGCCGGTACTGGATGCTGTAACAAAATACCGTGAACATCTGGATTTGCATTGAGTTTTTCAATTTCAGCCAGTAACTCTTCAGTTGTAGTTTCTTTAGGCAGCTCAACTTTGAGTGAATCCATACCGACACGACGGCAAGCGTTGCCTTTCATACGTACATAAGTTGCAGATGCACCATCGTCACCCACCAAAATAGTTGCAAGAATTGGAGTACGACCTGTTTTTGCTTTCAGCGCTTCCACGCGAGTTAACAAGTCAGCTTCAATTTGCTTTGCCAATGCACGACCGTCTAGAACTAATGCCACGGTACTTCTCCCAAATGTTGATATGAATCAATTTCGCACATTCTACATGAATATTTTAAATATTTTCCGCTATATGCTGTTTTTCTGCGCATACAAATGAATGCACTATTGTTTTTTTTTCAGAGCTTGATAATATACGCATCAACAAGACGCGGCGGGGTGGCAGAGTGGTCATGCAGCGGACTGCAACTCCGTGGACGCCGGTTCGATTCCGACCTCCGCCTCCATCTTGTTAAAGCCCGAGTGGTGAAATCGGTAGACACAGGGGATTTAAAATCCCCCGCCCACAAAGCGTGCCAGTTCGAGTCTGGCCTCGGGCACCATTCTTAAGTCTTCTAAGATGGTGTATATAAAGAATCCAGCATTAAGCTGGTTTTTTTATGCCTGAAATTTCAAATGGGCTGTTATTTTAATTTATTCTCCTTCATTTGCACTGAGAAGATGCTAAATATCCTTGCAAACCAGCATCCAACTCTTGCTGTAAATGAACAGGTTCAATAATCTTTAGATAGGGTATCCAGTAACGAACCAAAGGATGCAGTTGTTTTTGATGCCGAATCTGGCAAGAGATTAACAACTCCCCCGCTGCAGACTCTGTTAAAATAACTTGCTCGGGAAAAAGCTTACGTTGCTTAAAATACAGCGCAACATCTGGATGTACAGATAGGGTAACTTCCTGCTTATCGCACCCAAACCAAATACTGTCTTCATTATCCAATTGCTGTAAAATATCAGGTTCAAGTTCAAACTGAGCCAGTTGATGGCTGGTAATTATACGTTCAATCCGGCTTAAACGATAAACTCGCAACTTTTGCTTGCGTACCGCTGCTACATACCAATTACCATGATGATGAATCAGCCGGTAAGGCTTTACCACCCTCACTTTACTTTTATAAATAAAAGCCACTTGTACACATTTCTGAATGTGGGCTGTTATTAATTTAAAGTGTTCAGCATATTGGCTTACATCTTCAAAATGATAACCTTTAGCTGAAAAAACCAGGCTAGCACGATTATCAAATAGCTCCTTTAAAAATGAAATGTCCAGAGAAGGATATAATTCACTGATTCCAGATAACTGAGCAAAGTTTTGAATATCCTGTAATTTAAAACGCCCTAAATAAGAGGGTTCAAGATAGTAACGCTTGCTTTGTGTATCCTGAATTAAGGGTAAATAGGAATTGAGCCGGTCAAAATCACGTTCAATCGTTCGTGTACTCACCTGAAACTCGTGCGCCAGCTCTTGTACATTTAGTTGGTGACCAAGATTTAATTTAGTTAAAATTCTAGCTAAACGCTCTGCAAGACGCTCATGTGTCGAAGGATTGCCCTTCATAAATACCCTCTTTGCAATCAGCAATATAGCGCATAAAATGCGTAAAATTATTAAATTATACAGCTAAATATAAACTTATTTTCAAATACTTGTTTCAACTTAAGGCTAATACCCACTCAATATGCTGACTTAACAGAAGCTACAACACAGCTTTTTTACCTTTATGATTAAGTCGCTCAACATAACGCTCTAAATGAAGCATTGCAGGATAAATTTTAGGCACATCCGAATATAATATCTGATTACGGATAATCGCTTTATGAAGACGCCTTAAAGCGCGAAAACTATGCACATCCGTGAATGGCACCGATACAATCTTCATTATATATCTCCTTTATTACAGGATGTTTCACATAAACTAGACAAATTTAGTCAAGTTAAATTTAAAGTTAATGTAACCCTCACTTCTGACAGGTTGTGTCGGACAGTTAACGTTTTTTTACTTTTTGGCAAATTTATTTATATTTTTTCAATTAATTTGAGGGATTTATCTTATTTTATTTCAAAGAAAAGCCGGATACATTCCGGCTTCCTATGTGAGGATGTTGATAAATGATATATCTACCTCAATAACAGTCCTGTACAACAGGTCAATCTTTCCTTTTAAAAAAGGAGAAAATTTAAATGATTTTCACCACAACTTTCCCGACATGCTCTCCCGTATCCATAGCTGTATGCGCATCCTGAATCTGGTCAAATTTAAAGGTTTTGTAGATCATCGGCAGACATTCACCTTTTGCCCAGAGTGGCGCCACATAATCCCGTAAGCCTTTGGCAATTTCAGCTTTTTCTGCAGTATTACGGGCACGCATGGTTGAGCCAGTAATGGTCAGGCGTTTCATCATAATTTGGCCCAGCTTCACTTCTTTGGCTTTGGCACCCCCCAGAAATGCAATATAGACCAAACGGCCATCACGGCGCAGCAAGTTCAGATTTTTTTCTAGATACGGCGCACCCACTATATCCAGCACCACATCTACACCACCATTGTCAGTCGCCTCATTAATGACTTGTTCAAAGTCCTGAGTTTTGTAGTTAATGGCTGTAGTGAGGTGGGAAATCGCCTGAACTTTTTCATCCGAACCGACTGTGGCAAACGATTCCAAGCCCAATGATTTGCACAGCATCAATGCCGTGGTACCTATACCGCTGGCACCCCCATGCACCAGTACCGTCTCACCTGCTTTGGCATGTGCCATTTGAAAGACATTGGCCCACACGGTGAAAAAGGTTTCTGGAATGGCTGCTGCCTGTGTAAAGCTTACACCTTCCGGGATGGTCAAGGTCTGGCTTTCTGGTACGACACAATACTCCGCATAACCACCACCATTGGTCAGACCACAGACTTTACCACCAACTTTAAACTGGCTTACCTCACCACCGACTGCAATCACTTCACCCGCGACTTCAAGGCCCGGGACGGGTGTTACGCCTTTCGGCATTGGATACAAACCTTGACGCTGCAAGATATCTGGACGGTTAATACCAAAAGCATGAACTTTCACCAGAACTTCATCTGCTTTGGCTTCGGGGATCGCAACCGTTTCATAAGCCAATTTATCGATACCGCCCGGCTCGGTAATAATGACCTGCTGCATGGTGGTGGGTGTCATATGTTCTTCCTTTTTCAATGATTGACTATTCAAGCCTCTAAAACTATTTGAACATATAAATGCAGCAGATTGAACAGCAATGGACTTATGTATAATCATGTCCATATTTAGGCGCAGGATAATAGACCTACTATGGCAGACATCATTGAATACACTGAAAACAACTATACTGACTTTGAGTGGTATGACGGCCTTGCAATTATCCGGTTTTATGCAGACTGGTGTGCGCCCTGTGTGCAAAACGCTCCTGTCTTTGAACAATGGGCGAAGACTCAAATGCACGCCGAGCCAAACATCAAGTTTGGTAAGGTCAATATTGATCAATCGCCTATTCTGACTTTGCGCTATCAAGTATATGGCTTACCTTCGACTTTAATTTTTTATCAAGGCAACATTATCCAGCGTATTGCCGGGGTTAAGAGCATGACGCAAATGCAGAGCTATTTAGAGCAAGCCAAAATACTCACCTCCTGACCCTTCCAGACTATATAACGGCTCTTTCAAGAGTGACGTGTCCAAAAGAGCCTGATCAATTCAAGTCGAATTATCCCGCCATTTAAAAATGGATAAAAATAAAATCTTTCATTTCATCATGTCGCTATGACCATCATATAAATTTCATAAATATTTAATATGTAATTAAATTTTTAGTTTATGACAAATCAACAGAAATGTAACCAAGCTGTTTTAAGGTGAGAAACGTTTTTGAAGCCTCTATATAGAGAAAGCACTTTATGAAAATTACACACTTAACAACAGCTATTTTATTAGCTTTAACTTTAAGCGCTTGTTCAAGTGACGATGAAAATACATCAACGCAACCGCCAGTCAACCCAGAAGAGCCTACCGTTCCAGATCCTGAGCCTGAAACACCAGAACAACCTGTGCCAGTTCCTGAAGTTTACCTGGATGAAAACTTCGACCAAATGACGGAGATTCCTGCAACCTGGTCAATGCCAAGATCAAATGCTGGAACAGTCTATTTAAGCGAAGGTAGTTTATTTTTAGATGGTCGTGCCAACGACACGCAAATGACCTCGGTGATGCTGCCACAAGAATATCAAAAGTTGCGTAATTATCGTATCGATATGGAGTTTGCCTATGTGGAACGTAATAATGGCGGACGCTGGGGAAGTATTATTTACCGTGCTGCAGATCACTATGCTGAACCTGCATTTTCACCCTATTACCAATTTGCGATTCGTGGCGATGCCACAGGTGCAAGCGGTCTAGAACTTGCTTTACGTCAACCGACCAATGCCTGGAATGTCCTACACAAATCCGCGTATAAAGAAAATATAGATCCGACCAAGACCTATAAAGCCACGGTGATTGTGCATGGTAAACGTGTACGCCACTATATCAATGATGAGCTGGTACTGGATACTTCGCTACCGTATAGTCTCGATCAAGGCGGCATTGGATTATCTACAGCAGGTCTGCTGATGCGAGTAGAGCGTCTAAAAATTACCGAGCAGCTTGATGCGCTACCTGAATCAAATAAAGTGACCGATATCATCGATCATCGCCTCCCTGTTTCAATGGCTCCTACGCTGGCTCAACCGGCTCCTCTTACCGGAAATGCCTCGGTCAATGCCACCCATATTGCATATCAGCTAGATGAGCAACTCAATTTATTGAATGCAAATAATCAAAAAGTCATGCATTTACGTGATTATCTGAATGATAGCAACCGCCGTACCTTACCTCTTTTAACCGTCAAAAATGAAAATACCATCACGCAATTAAAAGCACTGTCTACAAACTATGATTTGGCAGATTTCACTTTTGTGTCTGATCAAGCAGATTTATTACGTAAAGTTCGTCTTGCTCTTCCAAGCTCTCGTACTGCATTGGATTATTCACGTCACACTGGATTAACCCATAGCCGTAAAGATATGGTACAAATTGCACACAATACCAACTCTTCACTTTCTAAAATTGTAATTTTACCGCCGCATTTAGTGAAACAAGAGGTGGTGAGTCATTTACAGCGTTTACTGATTACCCCTTGGGCAAGCACAAGCACGACTACTCCAGTTTCAGCCGCACAAATTTTAACGACTGGTGTGAATGGGATTTTGACCACTCAGCCTGATACTTTCCAGAACCTTATGAAGAGCATGGCACCCAATACCTTATTGCGTAAGCCGCTGATTACCGGGCATCGTGGTATCCCTGCACTGGACGACGAAAACACGCTAGAAAGTATGTTAAAAGCAATTGAGGTCGGTGCAGATGCCGTTGAATACGATGTCTATATCACCAAAGATGGTCATGTAGTCTTAATGCATGATGACACCACTACACGCACCACCGGTGTTGCGCGCAAGATTGAAGAAATGACTTTGGCAGAAGTCCGGGAATTACGCACTTTAGGCAAACAGCGTCAAATTCCAACAATGGATGAAGTACTTACAGAGGTGAAGAAATATCCACATGTTGTGAACTTTATTGAAATTAAGAGTCCAAAACCTGAAATTGTGCCTGCCATTAAAGCACTACTAGATCAACATGATGCCTATGACCAATCGATCGTCATTAGCTTCAGTGGTGCCCAAATCCTTCATATGAAGAATGTGTTACCCGGCGTATCCACCGGTTTCTTAACCAATACTCCAACCGCTCAGAGCGACATTGTGAATACCCGTCGTATTCTGGATGCCACCCAACAGTACTCCTCGACATTTAACCCATCTTTCGGAGGATTAAGTAAAGAGCTCATGACGCTTGCCAGTCAACGTGGTGTGACCTTCTGGCCATGGACATTCCGGTTGAATAAAGAAGATTTTAACCGTATGTATGTTCAAGGCACTCATGGCCTAACCACTGACTATGCACATGATTCCTCTAATTTAATTGTCAAGCTAAAGACCCCCGCAGAAGTTACTGCCACAGTGGGCAAACCTGTAGAGATCTCTGGTCAAACCACAACTCAAGTGGGAGAAAAAACCACCTATATATTTAAAGAAATGCTGGTTTTACCTCAATCCGCTAAATATACTCAAGCGGGTCAAGCCGTGACATTTAGTGAAAAAGGCACCGCCTATGTAATGCCTCGCTACAATTACACCATGGCACCGAATTATAGCTATACGCTATATGCAGCACCTGTAAAAGTGACTATTCAATAAATTCCGACATCTTGAGATGACCTGTTATTGAGAACATCACTCATCCACCTCTAAAAAAACCCACTCTATTGCAGTGGGTTTTTTAACTGAGTTCAATGGAATCATTTAAGTATTAAACCTCAGCTATAATTTCTCGTGTTTATAAACTATTTGATACCTTCTTATTTCAGCCAGTGTTTGCATATAATTTAAAATACTTGCTTCATGATAATCATCTGTTAATACTTCTTTGTCCTGACAACAGGCTCTTAATATATTTAATCAGATTTTTTATATTTTTTGATTTATCTGCATAATTTAATATGATGATGGGGCTAAATGAGCAGTAAATCTGGCAGAAAAATCGGGGTTTATTTCTGCATTAGTGTCAAATATTAATAGCTTCCTATTCTAGGAATAAAAAAATATAACCCATTGAAAAACAATTAAAATTTTTTGATTTAAAGCGTGTGTTTTAATACTCTCTCTAATATCTTACCTCATTTATTAATCATTTTAACTGCTAAGGCCTAATCACAATTCTAATGAGACCCTTAAAGTTCATAAGGAATTATGATAATATGCAGTTTCTTTGATGTGTGTTTCTTATAAATCCAACTTAAATTCAACTTTTCAATGTGATTTAGCACATATCTTCATCTTTTAATTCATGTCCTATTTTGAGTAGATTTTTTATTCATCTATACAGTTAGGATTGTATCTATTTTTATCTATGATCCTGAATGACCAAACTCAAAATTGGAGGTGAATGCATAAGTTAAAACTAATGGAGATAGCGATGAACCGAATTGCAATTATAGGTGCTGGTCCCAGTGGTATGGCCCAATTAAGAGCATTTCAATCAGCAAAGGCCAAAGGTCTAGAAATTCCAGAAATTGTATGTTTTGAAAAACAAAGTGATTGGGGTGGGCAATGGAATTATACCTGGCGCACAGGTATAGATGAGCATGGCGAACCTGTCCACAGCAGTATGTACCGTTATTTATGGTCGAACGGCCCTAAAGAAGCTTTAGAATTCGCCGATTATACTTTTGATGAACATTTCAAAAAGCCAATCGCGTCTTATCCCCCCCGTGAAGTTCTCTGGGATTACATTAAAGGGCGTGCAGAAAAAGCCAATATTAAAGATCAGGTGAGGTTTAATACCGCAGTACAACAGATTAGCTATGATGAACATAGCCAGCAATTTACAGTTTCTGTAGAAGACTATCAGAACCAATGTCATTACTCAGAGCAGTTTGATTATGTCATCGTTGCCTCTGGACATTTCTCTACCCCACATGTTCCTGTATATGAAGGATTCGACCGCTTCCATGGGCGAGTTTTACATGCTCACGATTTCCGTGATGCTCGTGAGTTTAAAGGAAAATCTGTTTTACTTGTGGGCAGCAGTTATTCAGCTGAAGATATTGGTTCTCAATGTTATAAGTATGGTGCTAAACAGATTTACACATGTTATCGCACCAAGCCTATGGGCTTTAAATGGCCTAGAAACTGGTCAGAAAAAAAGCAGCTTGTTCGCGTAGATGAAGATACAGCCTATTTCGGAGATAACAGCTCAGCAAAGGTTGATGCCATTATTTTATGTACTGGCTATCTGCACCATTTCCCCTTCATTGAAGACAAGTTGCGCTTAAGAACCCATAACTGCTTGTACCCTCTGGGCTTATATCAAGGGGTGGTATGGGAGAAAAATCCGCGCTTATTTTATCTAGGCATGCAGGATCAGTGGTATACCTTTAATATGTTTGATGCCCAAGCCTGGTATGTACGCGATATTATTTTAGGCAAGATCGCCTTACCTGAGGTTGCAGAAATGCAACAGCATACCCAAGCCCTGCATCAGAAAGAGAAGCAATTAATAACCGAGGAACAGTCTGCGAAGTTTCAAGGCGACTATATCAAACAGTTAATTGCACAAACCGATTATCCATCTTTTGATATTGATGCAGTACATAATATTTTCATGCAGTGGAAAAAGCATAAAAAAGAAAATATTATGGGCTTCAGAGATAAAGTATATCGCTCGGTGATGACAGGAAAAATGGCTCAACCGCACCATACCCCTTGGTTATATGCGCTTGATGACTCATTGGAAAGTTATTTAGAAGACCCTAAACAGCAAGAAGCCATGTAGGGCCAGAGCATATCAAAAGCCATCTGTATAAATACGCAGGTGGCTTTTATTGGCTGGTATGTATTAAAGCTTTTATTCTAAAAATATTTAAAAAAAATAAAAAATGACTTTATATTAAATTTCTCTCATAACTCAAAAGGCATCTTCTTTTGAGCAGCTTTTGTACCAAGCGTGACTAAAGGCAAACAGGACACTTCATAAGCTGGATTTTAATAGACCTTTTATTTATCCATTAAATCTACTTCATAATTTTTAAAGTTTTTGATTGGGATTTGATACAGAAAATAGTAGGCAGTCACCGCAAAAATAGCAGTTTTTTTTTTGAGAAAATACAGATCACGCCAAAATATAGATAAGGTATTGATTTTATAAATAATAATGGTGCGCTCAGCGGGACTCGAACCCACGCCACAGGCTTCGGAGACCTGTACTCTATCCAGTTGAGCTATGAGCGCGCGACGCACATCATAACAAAAAAATCAGTAAGGTAAAGCACCTATCTCTAAGTTATTTAACTTTATGCTTATGCTTTATACAATATTCCAAAAACGCAACATAGAATCCCAAGTGGATGACTTGGCTTATTTTGCAAGATCACTCACAATATCTTAACTTTTCACCATTTGAGATATCCATGACTGATGCACTGACATTGAGGGATTTATCGAAAACCTATAGAAATGGTTTTCAGGCACTGAAAGGAATTAACTTAAATGTACCGGAAGGTGAGTTTTATGCGCTGTTGGGTCCCAATGGTGCAGGAAAATCAACCACGATTGGCATCATCAGCTCATTAACAAGAAAAAGCTCTGGCACGGTTGAGATTTTTGGTTATGACCTCGACACCCAGCCCTCTAAAGCCAAACAGTGTCTAGGTGTAGTTCCACAGGAATTTAACTTTGCCCAGTTTGAAAAAACCTTTGATATTCTGGTGACCCAAGCCGGATATTACGGTATCCCTAAAAAAATCGCGCAAGCCAGAGCAGAAGAATATTTAAACAAACTCGGCTTATGGGATAAACGTTCGACCCAGGCACGTATGCTTTCAGGGGGAATGAAACGCCGTTTAATGATTGCCCGTGCGATGATGCATGAACCCAAATTACTGATTCTGGATGAACCTACTGCGGGTGTCGATATCGAACTCCGCCGTTCCATGTGGGATTTCCTGAATGAAATGAATGAAAATGGCACTTCTATTATTCTGACCACTCATTATCTGGAAGAGGCAGAAATGTTGTGTCGTCGTATAGCCATCATTGATCGCGGGGTCATTAAAGAAGATACCAGCATGAAAAACTTCCTCAACCAGCTCAATGAAGAATCCTTTATTTTCGATCTGGCCGCCCCAATTGAGCCCCTCAGTCTGGATATTATTGGCGTCCGTTTTAATCTGATTGACCCGTTGACTCTGGAAATCACCCTGGATAAGGCCCATACCATGAATGATCTGTTCCAGTTACTCGAATCACAAAACATCCAGGTTCGCAGTATGCGTAATAAATCCAATCGTCTGGAAGAGCTATTCGTAAAAATGGTTGAAAAAAATCTGGATGGAGCGGCAGAATGAACATGAATCAGCTAGGTATCGCCTTATATACCATTCTGTATAAGGAAATCCGCCGCTTTATGCGGATCTGGCCACAGACTTTATTACCCCCAGCCATTACCATGAGCCTGTACTTTGTCATCTTCGGCAATCTGGTCGGTTCAAGAATTGGGGAAATGGGCGGCCACAGCTATATGGAGTTCATTGTGCCCGGCTTGATTATGATGGCCGTGATTACCAACAGTTATGCCAACGTCTCTTCCAGTTTTTTTAGCTCAAAATTCCAGAAAAGTATTGAAGAGCTGATCATGAGCCCCGTACCTCTGCACATTGTGTTATGGGGTCATGTGCTGGGCGGTGTCACCCGCGGTGTACTGGTCGCCATAATTGTCAGTGTAATGAGTCTGTTTTTTGCAGATTTATCTATTACCAACTGGTTCGTCACCATTTATACTGTACTGATTACCTCCCTGCTCTTTTCTCTGGGCGGTTTTATCAATGCAGTCTATGCCAAATCTTTTGATGATATTTCAATCATCCCGACATTTGTATTGACGCCGCTGACCTATTTAGGCGGGGTGTTTTATGCAATTTCAGCCCTCGGTCCATTTTGGCAAAATTTATCTTTGATTAATCCTGTGGTGTATATGGTCAATGCCTTCCGCTATGGCATTTTAGGTCATAGCGATGTCAATGTTGCCGTTTCACTGACAGTAATCAGCTTATGTTGTGCAGCACTGTATATGCTTGCCTATCATTTACTCTCCCGTGGTTCAGGAATGCGTGAATAATGAGTGTAGAACAATCTCTTCTTGGTAAAGACACCAACTACCCGACAGAATATCAACCCGATGTCCTGTTCCCTATTTCACGCGCACCTGCCCGTGAAAACTATGCCCATGTAGATGCCATTCAGCAAGGCAAAGACTGGTGGCATGTCTTTGAAATTTCATGGTTAAATGCAGTCGGCATCCCGCAAGTAGCCATTGGCCGGATTGCCCTGCCGGCATCTTCACCCAACCTGATCGAATCTAAATCTTTAAAACTCTACTTTAATAGTCTGAACTTTACGACGTTCAACTCAAAAGATGCCTTTATCCAGACGGTAGAACAAGATTTATCCCGCGTGGCTGAAGCGGAAGTGACGCTAGAACTGTTTCAGGTAGATGAGCTTGAAGTTTCCAAGCCGGAAGGCATTTCTATTGATGATCTGGTGCCAGAACGTCTGGAAAATCATCCGAATGCCAACCTACTGGCTTTGGATCTGGAAAACCCACAAGAAGGCGAAATCCAGCTTTACTCTCATTTGCTCAGAAGTAATTGCCCGGTGACTGGCCAGCCAGACTGGGGAACAGTTTTTATACGTTATCAGGGCAAAAAACCTTGTTATAAGAGTATATTGGCTTATATTATCTCTTATCGTCAGCACAATGGTTTTCATGAACAGTGTGTGGAACAGATGTTTGCCGACATCTGGCAACAGCTGAAACCAGAAAAGCTGATGGTTTACGCCACCTATACACGTCGTGGTGGATTGGACATCAATCCTTGTCGTGTATCGGATTCAACATGGATGCCTCGCCCTATACGTTTAGCGCGACAATAAAAAACATTGAGGTTTAACAATGCCATTTTTTGGTTTTATTCCTTCTGCAGAACTATTAAATACTATTCAGACTGCACAGAAAAATAAAAACTCAAGTGAACCGCTTTATCCTTTACGTGACAAAACCGCATTGATGATTAATGATGAAATCCTCGATGCGATTCTCACGGAACTGGTACGCCGTTTTCCTGCCAGCGACAAGCGTGATACGGCAGAAAAACTGGCAGGTTATATCAAGTCGACTGTTGCAGTTTTACTCAAGCAGTTGCTGGGTAAAGCATCAAATGAGGTGGTGAAAGAGTCGATTGCCTTCTCTGAGCGTAGTCTGTTCAAAGACCCGGCTGGCCATATGCGTATCGGTGAAACGCTTGATGCCAGTCTGGTCACTAATCTGAAGCACCAGTTTGCCGAACTCAAAGCTGGCAATACGGTAGACAAGCAAACGCTGAGTAATCTGTATAAACAGTTTGCTGAAGCCACTGTACGTCACTTTATGGTCGACTTTAATAAAACCCTCGATTTGGGGATGATCAAACGCAAAGCAGCAGATATTGGCGCTGCTGCCGTAATTAAAGCCGTTAATATTGCCGCTGATAAAATCATTCTGAATTTAACCAAAGAAGAATTGCAGATTATGGCGGAATATCATGACACCTTGTTCTATACCGAGTAATGTCTCAGCCTGAACATGCTCCCTTTAAAAAGCCTGACTCCGGTCAGGCTTTTTAGTCTCCATGAAATAGCTTGTTACAGTTAAAGGCCATAAAAATGAAATGTGCTTTAAAAATAGCCAACCTTTCTTTCTTTTTACCACACTT
Source organism: Acinetobacter sp. RF15B (assembly GCF_007558235.1). Lineage (NCBI taxonomy): Bacteria > Pseudomonadati > Pseudomonadota > Gammaproteobacteria > Moraxellales > Moraxellaceae > Acinetobacter > Acinetobacter sp. RF15B. The sequence continues at coordinate 103,963 of NZ_VLSR01000004.1, forward strand.
TATATGACTCATATTCGCGGCAATGTTATCTTTATTCACAGCTTTAAGCCGGAAAATTGAGAAAAACAAATTCTTCTATTTTTGCGGCATGATTCAAATGACATAGCCACAAACTCACCAGAAATTTGGAAATCATAGCAAGATGTTGAAATTTGATTTATATAAAAAATTGAAACAATATGCAATTCTATTTGCCACCTTGGGCCTGAGCAGCAGTATTGTTTCTGCCAATGACTTTCAACATCATCCTTCCTATGCCAGCTTTAAACAAAGTACCATGCAAAAATACGGCCTGACCGCAGGGCAAATCGATTCCGCGATGGCTGGGACAAAAAATCTTCCGAATATTATCAATATCATGAATCGTCCGGGCGAAAGTAAGCCATGGTATGCCTATAAAACCAATTTTCTGGCTGAGTCTACCATTCAGCGTGGCGTACGTTTTAAACAGCAGTATGCAGATACCCTTAACCGTGCTGAGCAGCAATTTGGAGTACCTCAGGCGATCATTTTAGGCATTTTGGGAGTAGAAACCGGTTTTGGGAGCAACAAAGGCTCATTTATTACCCGTGATGCCCTAGCCACTTTAGGTTTTGGCTATGAGCGTCGTGCACAGTATTTCCAGGATGAGCTGGCGGCTTTAATCGCCTGGTCCTATACAGATGGCATTCCAACTTCATCAGTGGTCGGTTCCTATGCCGGTGCGATTGGCTACCCACAATTCATGCCAAGCAATATTCCAAAATTTGGTGTGGACTATGATGGCAATGGTCATATTGACCTGCGTAATTCTGCTGTGGATGCAATTGGTTCCATTGCCAACTATCTGGCCCAATATGGCTGGCAACGCAACCAGCCAGTGGCCTTTCCGGCGCGTTATAGTGGCTCCAATCCTGAGGCAGTGATTGCCAAGGATTTAACCCAGCCTGTACCTTATGGAGTACTAAAAAGCCAAGGAGTCAGCCCGATGAATCCGATCGTAAAAATTGACGATCTGGACATGGTGAACCTAATTCAATTACAAGAAAGCTCTGGGCCAATTTACTATATTACTTATCCTAATTTTCAAGTAATTACGACCTACAACCGCAGTCGCATGTATGCGACCGCTTTATGGCTTTTAGGTACAGAAATTACGAGCCGATAACAGTAATTTTTGCTACAAATTATTAAAGTCAAGTTTTTTATAAGAAAATATGAGCAATAAATAGGCGTTTTTAATACAATGTTACAATATTGATTATTTTTCAATCAATCACTGTGTATTTTACGTTCTTTTTTTCAATATTTTAATTAAATACTAGACAGCTTATTGTCAGCATGAATATCATCCTTTTCGTTAAATGTAGTTGCATAAGTTAAATGTCAGGCAGGTTTGGTTGATTTTTCAATAACTTAGACAAATCAATCTAAATATGCTGTTAGGAGTTGATTCGATGCATTCTTCTTTTTTGAAGTATTTTATGGCTATTGCCGCGACGGTCACACTGGCCCAGTCACAGGCAGATATGGTTCCGTCATCTTCATTCAATCATGAAAATGACAATTCTCGTCTAGCTGCACGAGTGTTAAATAAAGAAGCTCAAAGCTTCAATTCAAATTTCACCAATTTGAACAGCCTTTCAATCACTGAACGTTCAGGCGATAAAGTTCGTCGTGAAACCATTGCAGCAAAAATTGAAATACCTGCAGAAGAGCCTTCAGTGATTGAAAAGCTGAATACTGTTGCTTCCAAGACAGTACGCAAGTTTAGCCAAACAGGTACTGCATCCTGGTATGGCCGTCAATTCCATGGCCGTAAAACAGCAAGCGGTGAAACATTCGATATGAATGCTTTAACAGCCGCCCATCGTAGCTTGCCGTTGAACTGTTATATCCGTGTCACGAACAAGAACAATGGTAAAAGTGTCGTTGTGAAAGTAAACGATCGTGGTCCATTCCATGGCAACCGTGTTCTTGACCTTTCTTACGGTGCAGCAAAGCAGCTGGGAATCACCAGTGCCGGAACTGCAAACGTAAATATTGAACGTGTTGCCGGTCCAAATTCTTAAAATTTAACTTGCAATACATTTAACAAAAGCCGCAGTAATATGCGGCTTTTTTTATTGATACCCAAACCCTAGACCTTGGTTTTTTTCCGAAACTTCAACTTGATCAACTTGCCTGCTATCGATTTCATTTTGACCAACGCTTGCTTCTGTTCTATATTCAGATTTAATTAGAATATGTTCAAGGATGGAGCGAAAAATGAAAACAGTATCGGAATGGTTTGCTGAATATAGCGAAAGCCACCAGAATAAAACCAATAAGCTGATTCACTGGGTGTGTGTCCCGACTATTTATTTTTCGATTATCGGTATTCTGGCGCATTTTAGCGCTTTACTAACGGCTGTGCTCTTGGCTTTAGCGTTTATCTTCTATGCTCGCCTTGATATTGTACTGGCTGTCGCGATGGCAGCACTGACGCTGGTCATGGCTTGGCTGATCTGGATTTTACCGATGGGCAGCGGATTCTTTATTGCCCTCTTCGTTTTTGCCTGGATTGGTCAGTTTTATGGTCATAAAATTGAAGGTAAAAAGCCTTCTTTCTTTAAAGACCTGCAATTCCTCCTCATTGGCCCAATCTGGTGCATGGATGCATATTTAGGTAAATTCCTACCATCCTGGAGATCTCGCCAATCTGAGGCCTTACAGCCCACATGAAGCGTATGTAATATCATTACACTTATAAATCCGGGAAAGTGCTATTCCGTAATCGGTTTTCCCGGTAAATTCAGGCCCTCCCAATAGCTTGTTGCGTGACTTCAAAACCCTTTAAAGCAAATTATTTTGTACGCCGGGTTTAAAGTCAGTAAATGATCGAGTCAACCCCTAAATTTTTGTTCAGGCCCAAAAAAGCCCCATCAAATGGGGCTTTTTTAAATTCTTAACCGAATTATTGTGCAGCAGCCTGAGCAGCAGCAACTTCTTCAGCGAAAGAAAGCTCAGCTTTCTTCTCGATACCCTCACCCACCTCGAAACGAACGAATTGAGCTACAGTAGTAGCTGTTGCTTTCAGAACGTCAGCAACTTTCTTGTCGTTGTCGATTACGTACATTTGACGCTCAAGAACAACTTCGTTCAGGTATTTCTCAACAGAACCTACCACCATCTTTTCAACGATGTTTGCTGGTTTGCCAGATTCAAGTGCTTTCGCTTCAGCAATTTCTTTCTCTTTCGCGATCAGATCAGCTGGAACCTGTTCAGCATTTACGGCAACCGGATTGAATGCAGCAATGTGCATTGCCAAGCCTTTACCAGTATCCGCATCACCTGTGTAAGATACAACAACACCGATACGCAGACCGTGTTTATAAACAGCCAGTTTTTCGCCTTCAAGGATTGAAGCACGACGTACCTGGATGTTTTCACCGATTTTTTGAACAAGAGCGATACGTGCTTCTTCAACAGTCGCACCATCTTCAAGTTTAAGTTCAGCAATTTTAGCAGCGTCAGTTTCATTGGCAGCAAGTGCAGCTGCTGCAACTTTGTTAGAGAAATCAGCAAAGTTTGCGTCTTTAGCAACGAAGTCAGTTTGGCAGTTTACTTCTAGAAGGATTGCCTTGTTACCTTCCTGAACAATGGTAATCGCGCCGTCAGCAGCAATGTTACCTGCTTTTTTAGCAGCTTTTGCCTGACCAGATTTACGAAGGTTGTCAATCGCCAGTTCGATATCACCGCCCGCTTCTGTCAATGCTTTTTTACATTCCATCATTGCAAGACCTGTACGATCACGCAACTCTTTAACCATGCTTGCTGTAACTGCAGTCATGTTTATCTCCTAAATACGGTAGAAAATGAAATCTTTTAGAACAGAAACGGCCCAGAGGATTCTCATGGGCCGCCTGCATACTTAACGCTTACTTTGCCACTGTCACATGTCGCAAAAATGACAAGCTAGCGTCAAACGCATTAAGCCTCAGAAGCTGGAGCTTCTTCTGCTTTAGCTTGTGCATTTGCTTGTGATTGAGCGTATTCTTTACCAGCAATAATCGCATCAGCCATAGCAGAAGCATAAAGAGTTACTGCACGGATCGCATCGTCGTTACCCGGAATAACGTAGTCTACGTTGTCTGGGTTAGAGTTTGTATCAACGATACCAATTACAGGAATACCAAGGTTTTTGGCTTCTTTAATTGCAATCGCTTCGTGGTCAACGTCAATTACGAATAATGCGTCAGGTAAACCACCCATGTTTTTCACACCGCCTAAAGCACGCTCAAGTTTTTCCATCTCACGGCTACGCTCTAAAGCTTCACGTTTAGTCAGCTTAGCGAAAGTACCGTCTTGAGATTGAGTTTGAAGGTCTTTTAAACGGTTGATAGATTGGCGAAGTGTTTTCCAGTTCGTCAACATACCACCTAACCAACGGTGGTCTACATATGGCTGACCAGCACGTTGCGCTTGTTCACGGATGATTGCAGAAGCTGCACGTTTAGTACCAACGAACAAAACTTTGTTCTTTTTGCTAGCCAAGTTGTTAGCAAAGTTCAAAGCATCATTTAACGCAGGAACAGTGTGCTCAAGGTTAATGATGTGAATTTTGTTGCGCGCGCCGAAGATGTATTCGCGCATTTTTGGGTTCCAAAAACGTGTTTGGTGACCAAAGTGTGCGCCTGCTTGAAGAAGGTCGCGCATGCTTACGTTGTAATCTGCCATTTTCTTTACCTTAAAGTTTGGGTTAGGCCTCCATATATCCGCATTCTCCACCCCGTAGGGCACCCAGAGTAATGTGTCGATATATGTGCGGATTTTAATACACCATTCATCTAGCCTCGCAAATATATTCACGAAAAAGCATTTGATAAAATGGGCGGCTATTTATACCATAGCTACACACAAATTTCCAAAAGTTTTTAGAGATCATGAACACGACTTATCAAGCTCCCCCTCGTTTAATCAAATCCGCAGAAGATATCGAGAAGATGCGCGTGGCTGGACGACTGGCAGCAGAAGTTTTGGATATGATCAAACCGCATATCAAACCCGGCGTCACCACCCTGGAACTGGATACGATTTGTCATGACTATATTGTCAATGTGCAAGACGCAATTCCGGCCTGTCTGGGCTATGGTGCGGCTCCTGGTCGTCCTGCTTTTCAGCACACCATCTGTACTTCGGTGAACCATGTGGTTTGTCATGGGATTCCTTCGGAAAACAAAACCTTGAAAAAAGGTGACATCCTGAATATTGATGTAACTGTCATCAAGGATGGTTTCCATGGGGATACCAACATGATGTATATCGTCGGTGGCGAAACCTCTATTTTGGCCAACCGTCTCTGCAAAGTGGCACAGGAAGCCATGTACCGGGGTATCGCTGTAGTTAAGCCGGGTGCAACCATCGGTGATATTGGCCATGCAATTCAGCAATATGTTGAATCTGAACGCTTTAGTGTAGTGCGTGAATATTGTGGTCATGGCATCGGCACGACTTTCCACGATGAACCGCAGGTACTGCATTATGGTCAACCGAATACCGGCATGATTCTTGAAGAAGGCATGACTTTTACGATTGAACCGATGGTAAATGCCGGCGTTTGGCAAACCAAACTACTGGGAGATAAGTGGACCGTAGTCACCAAAGACCATAAATTATCAGCACAATATGAACACACTCTTTTAGTAACAAAAGATGGCGTTGAAGTCCTCACCGCTCGTCCCGAAGAAGATTTGTCACGTTTTACCGCATAACTACAAGTCTTAAACAGAGCAATGGCCACTTTAAAGTGGCCATTTTTATTTTACATTTCATCTATTAATCAAATATTAAACTTATAAATAAAGCACATCGGGCTTTGCCTGAGCGTTTTTAACTCAAGATAAACTTTGACAACTCCTCTATTTTTTCATCAAGTTTTTCAAATTCTTTTGCCCTATGTTGAGTATTTTGAGCTAAGATAATATGCTTTTTATTTTTTAATCCCCATAAGAAGGAATACTGCCGTGGACGTACGTCTCTCTGATCGTGTAAATGCCATCAAACCGTCCCCAACCCTTGCTGTGACGAATAAGGCTGCTGAATTAAAAGCTGCCGGTCATAATGTCATTGGTCTGGGCGCAGGTGAGCCAGATTTTGATACACCGCAACACATCAAAGATGCAGCAATTGCAGCGATTAACAACGGTTTCACCAAATACACCGCTGTTGACGGCACGCCAGGTCTTAAAAAAGCAATCATTGCTAAATTAAAACGTGACAATAACCTTGACTATGCAGCGAACCAGATTCTGGTATCTTGTGGCGGTAAACAATCTTTCTTTAACCTGGCGCTTGCCCTGTTAAATAAAGGCGATGAAGTAATTATCCCTGCGCCATTCTGGGTTAGCTATCCAGATATGGTCATTATCGCTGAAGGTGTACCAGTAATTGTGAAATGTGGTGAAGAGCAACGTTTCAAAATTACCCCTGCACAATTAGAAGCGGCCATCACTGAAAAAACCCGTCTGGTGGTATTAAACAGCCCATCTAATCCGACAGGCATGATTTATACCAAAGCTGAGCTTGAAGCTTTGGCTGAGGTATTACGAAAATATCCAGACGTATTTATTGCCTCGGATGACATGTACGAGCCAATCCGCTGGACTGACGAGTTCTATAACATCGCAACAGTTGCACCAGATCTTTATGAGCGCACCATCGTATTAAACGGTGTGTCTAAAGCCTATGCAATGACTGGCTGGCGTATCGGCTACGCAGCGGGTCCTGCAAAGCTTATCGGCGCGATGAAAAAAATCCAGTCTCAATCAACTTCTAACCCGACTTCGATTTCACAAGTTGCGGCAGAAGCTGCATTGAACGGTCCTCAAGATGTACTTGAGCCAATGGTTGAAGCTTTCAAACGTCGTCATGACCTCGTGGTCAATGGCTTGAATGACATCAAGGGTATTTCTTGCTTACCTGCTGATGGTGCTTTCTATGCTTATGCCAACATCAAACCGTTGATTCGTGCTAAAGGCTTGAAATCTTGCACAGAATTTTCTGCCTGGTTGCTGGAAGAAACGGGTGTTGCAGTTGTTCCTGGCGATGCATTCGGCCTGGGTGGCTTCATGCGTATCTCTTATGCAACTGCTGATGAAGTACTGGTCGATGCGCTTGCACGTATTAAGAAAGCGGCTGACTCTATTGAAGGCGTTGATGAAGCGATTGCTTCAATTGAAGCTGAAAAAGTTGCAAAATAATCTAAATTATTAGATTAAAGAGACCCGCGGTCATGATATGAGCGCGGGTTTTTTAATTTTAAACATTTACAGCTGTTAAAGCATCACGATATTTTTCTGGGACTTGAGCATCAGTCCATTTTACACCCCACTGCATCATGGCTTGCAACATAGGTGCCAAAGCCTTCCCCTTTTCAGTCAGTACATATTCAAAACGCTGCTGCCGGTCAACATAGGCCTGTTTAACTAAAATCCCTTCATTCACCAGACGCAACAGACGATCAGATAATACATGACGGGTCAGGCCCAGATTCTGCTGAAACTGTTCAAAGCGGGTCATGCCTAAGAAGGCATTACGAATAATTAACAAGGTCCAGCGATCACCAAAAATTGCCAGACTTTTGGCAATCGGACAGTTTTGCTCAGTTGCTTCAGTCCATTTCATAAATGTAAGTCCGCAGAGAATTATTTTACTGACTCTACTTTAAACAATTGACTCCTCTCGACACAAGTTCTACTTTAGAACTTGAAAATTTGTAAATAACAATCTAATCATATTGATAAAACAGTGAAGTAAAGGAATAACCATGAACCCTAAAGAAATGACCGGACTACAACTTCTGCAAGCCATGGCCGCCGGCCATATTCCTCCTGCCAGTATTAGCCAGACGATCCCCATGAAACCGACCGTAATTGAAAGTGGACAGGTCACCTTTGAAGTACAGGCTGATCAACGTCATTTAAACCCTTTAGGTGGTGTACACGGCGGCTTTGCTGCAACCGTACTCGATACCGTAACAGGTTGTGCTGTTCACAGCGCTTTAGAAGCAGGCATTGGATATGGCACTATTGATCTGAATATTAAAATGTGTCGCCCTGTTCCACAAAACCAACCGCTGACTGCTGTTGGTAAGCTGATTAATATGAGTAAAAATCTTGCGATTTCAGAAGGAGAAATTATGGATGAAGATGGCAAACTTTATGCACACGCAACAGCCACATGTATGATTATTCGTTAAAGGTTTATAGCATATTATGCTTTAAAGCACCCCCACTCTATCTGCCAGTTTCACAGATTTCGGTCGGGTTAAAGCACGATATTCAAAATAATGTTTCAAGATATGCGCCAGACTCAACTCCTGAGTTTGGCCAGTCGATGCCTGCCAAACTTTAGATTGATTCGATCCAGTCAAAAAATTACCTGAAATTGCATAAATATATAAATCTTTTTGTGAGACTTCAGGAACATGCAGGAATATTTCAAAACTGAACTGCGGTTCTTTTTTAGCCAACCATTTTTCTGAAAACCACAGTTGCAAGAGATCCCCGAGATATAACTGCTGATTCGCTAAGGGCCATAAACAGATTTCAGCACCTGTGACAGGAGTAAAATATTGGCTCGAATCTTGAATAATATCGAGATAATGCTCTTGATAGAAAGACAACTGCGCGAAAATTTGGGGGATTGTGAGCGTATTCATTCGCTTTCTCCAGTTTAGCCATTTTTGTGCTGGCAAGTCGGTTTAAATCCACACTGTTTGACCATTTGATCAAACGACTTTATGGATTCAATCTAGCAACTGGATATTCTCCTGACAAGTATTTTTCAATATTTTTATGCAATTGTTTAAATTAAAATCAGATAAATATGATTTGTCATAAATATGAAAGTTTTTTCTTGACCCTTGTCAAAATGTCTCTATAATCGCATGCAGATTCTCCCATAGCTCAGTCGGTAGAGCGACGGACTGTTAATCCGCAGGTCCCTGGTTCGAGCCCAGGTGGGAGAGCCAAATTCAAGAAAGCCCGCAGCATTAAAGCGGGCTTTTTTATTTTCTATTTTATGCCCTTCCTTCTTTTAGCGACCTTAAAATCATCAACTCGCTTTGCTAAGCTGCCTATATGGCAGTACACAAAAATTCTATTTAAACGAACCTGTCCTTAGCTTTCTAAGCTGCCTATATGGCAGTACACTCTTTATTAGGTGTGCCTGGTGTAATGGTCGATTTCTAAGCTGCCTATATGGCAGTACACTAATTGTGATAGGATTTTTGCACGAGCATATTTTTCTAAGCTGCCTATATGGCAGTACACTTGAGACAATCAACGCTTTAGAAGCTTGGTTATTTCTAAGCTGCCTATATGGCAGTACACATGTATCCACAGTACCCAAACCGCCTGTATCTTTTCTAAGCTGCCTATATGGCAGTACACAAGATGACCTAGATACAGAACTACCCTTCTGATTTCTAAGCTGCCTATATGGCAGTACACTTGGGCTGCATCATCATCGATTACCTGCAACTTTTCTAAGCTGCCTATATGGCAGTACACCTCTCCAAACTCGGAAAACAGTTTCATTGCTTTTTCTAAGCTGCCTATATGGCAGTACACCCAGCATGCGATAGCGATAACAATGAAAATAATTTCTAAGCTGCCTATATGGCAGTACACTATTTGCTGCACAAGTCTTGTCTTCATTAACTTTTCTAAGCTGCCTATATGGCAGTACACAAGATGACCTAGATACAGAACTACCCTTCTGATTTCTAAGCTGCCTATATGGCAGTACACACTATCCGATTGATTACCACCTAAACAAACTATTTCTAAGCTGCCTATATGGCAGTACACAATGGATCGGAATGGGAGCCGGGGCCGGGGCCTTTCTAAGCTGCCTATATGGCAGTACACAGTTTGCCACACCAGATCCGATGTTAAATACATTTCTAAGCTGCCTATATGGCAGTACACTCTTCGCTCTTGCGGAATGGATAAAAGTATTGTTTCTAAGCTGCCTATATGGCAGTACACATATGGCACGGTAACCTTCGAAAAGAACGTCTTTTCTAAGCTGCCTATATGGCAGTACACGTGCATTACAGAATGGTGAAGAGCTTGATATGTTTCTAAGCTGCCTATATGGCAGTACACCTAACCCTATTGTAAATGGTGTTTTTCCAACATTTCTAAGCTGCCTATATGGCAGTACACAAGTAACAGACACTACTTATCTAGGCGATGTCTTTCTAAGCTGCCTATATGGCAGTACACTTACACAATTAAAAACAGCTCAAAATGATTATTTTCTAAGCTGCCTATATGGCAGTACACTCACGTAGTCATAAAATTGAATTTGCTGTTTTTTTCTAAGCTGCCTATATGGCAGTACACTATAAGGCATTTGCTTAATATCACGTTTAAAGTTTCTAAGCTGCCTATATGGCAGTACACTTGTAAATTTAAGCATAGATAATTGATTATCATTTCTAAGCTGCCTATATGGCAGTACACAAGTAAATAAAATCGCAACGGAATTAAAACGATTTCTAAGCTGCCTATATGGCAGTACACAGCTATCTTTTAAGCCTTGTTTTTTAAATGTTTTTCTAAGCTGCCTATATGGCAGTACACCATCGCTACCAAACGCCACACAACCATCGAAATTTCTAAGCTGCCTATATGGCAGTACACACAACCAAAATACCTAAAACCAGATAAAAAACATAGTATTATCTTAAATATACCCCAATAGCCCTCTTATTCCTATCTATCTATAAGTTTCTGATTTTTATATTTAATTAGAGCATAAAAATATTTTGGGTTAAATAAAGCCTCTATTTAATCAACTTCAGCCCAAAGAAAAAGCGGGAACTTTGTCCCGCTTGCATCATGTCAAACTTATGCTGCCTGTACGGGCACACCACTATGAAAACGAAAAAGCTCATCTGGACTTAAAATCAGATTCTTTTCTACTTCCCGGATATGCTCAATACGGCTCTGGATATTCTCTTCGGGATTTTTCCATTTTGCGGTTTTTGCCACATCCATCGCCAGTGCCAGATAATCCTCATAATGGCGGGATTCGGATTTCAGCAGATAACGATAATAACGGCCTAGCTCTTCATCGACCAAAGGTGCAAGTGCATAGAAACGCTCACAAGAACGAGCCTCCACAAAGGCACCAATGATCAATACATCAATCAAGGCTTCTGGCTCATAGGTCCGAATTTCTTTACGTAGGCCACCTGCATAACGCCCCGCACTAAGACCAATCCATTGCTGGCCACGTTTACTCATAAATTCCAGCACTTGCTCATAGTGCAGCATCTCTTCACGGACCAGCTGTGCCAGTTTCACCTGCAAATCCACAAAGAAACTGTAGCGAAACATCAGATTCATCGCCGTACTGGCGGCTTTTTTCTCGCAGTTGGCATGATCCTGCATCAGAATATCCAGATTATTCAGTGCTTCATTGAGCCAGGCTTGGGGCGTTTCACAACCCAGGAAGCCAATCACGGGCTTCATGAGTTCATCATAATTTATATTTGACATAACGATCTTTTAATCTTAGCGGGCAGCTTTAATTACGGCTTTCATTTCTTGCACTGCCTGCGCCAAACCAACAAAGACAGCATCTGCAATCAGGGAGTGACCGATATTCAGTTCATGAATCTGTGGAATGGCAGCAATCGGAGTGACATTATCCAAATTCAAGCCATGGCCAGCATTGACCACCAGACCTTTAGAAACTGCGTATTCAGCGCCTTGAATAATACGCTCAAGCTCAGCCTGCTGGGCTGCTGGTGTTTCTGCATCGGCATAGGCACCGGTATGAATCTCAATCGTTGGCGCACCACATGCCACTGCTGCATCGATCTGTGCCAGATCGGCATCAATAAATAGTGAAACATCACAACCAATCGCTGTTAATTCCTGAGTCGCCTTTTTCACATCTTCAAAATGACCAACCACATCCAGCCCACCTTCGGTAGTGACTTCCTGGCGTTTTTCCGGCACAAAACAAACATGCTGTGGCTGAATTTCCTTGGCAAAAGCCACCATTTCATCCGTCACCGCTATTTCCAGGTTCATCCGGGTTTTGAGTGCGGGACGCATACGACGTACATCATCATCCTGAATATGGCGGCGGTCTTCACGCAAATGCAAAGTAATGCCCTCTGCACCTGCCTGCTCGCAGATCAATGCAGCATTGACTGGGTCTGGGTAGGTCGTACCACGTGCTTGTCTTAATGTTGCGACATGGTCAATATTGACACCAAGTAATGCAGCCATACTATCTTCCTAACTACGATTGAGATTGAGAGTTTTGAATCCACAATTGTCGACTTTTTAAGGGGCGATCGCCAAGCAAGGCAGTAATCACCTGTCGATAAAGCTTCGTCAGCAATTGTAACTGTTCTGGGCTAAGATCCCTACCACTTTCATAATGCAGCATGGTTAAAATCTGCTGGCCCGACAAATTCGAGCGAGATGGCTTGGCGGTAGGCATAAAGCCATCATTTAACTGAAAATAATAATACTGCAAGGGATTGATGGGCACCTGATTGGCATCGACTGAAAAGTCCAAAGCGTAGCCCAACTCTTCAAGCAGCACATGCTCGAACTGGCGCAGGATTTGCTTTAAATAACTATGCGGATCAGTCTGGACAGAAAGCTGCTGCAAAGCCACTAGCGTTTCGCCATATTTGGCATAAGTCTGTGGCATTTCCACTTCCAGGGGACACAGCCGCAGCAGAATTTCATTCAGATAAAAACCGGAAAAGAAGGCATCACCAAAAAAGAAAATAGGCTGATTAACAATTTCAAGCTTGGTAAAGTTTTTCAGTTCGGATTTTCCCGAAGCCTGCAAACTGATCGGCTGATATTGAGGGGGTGGAGTCTGTCGAAGTATGCCATCCATGCGGCCATATTCCTGCGTAAACAGGTACACAATATGGCTACGTTCGCGGTATTTACGATGATGAATCAAATAGCCATGCAGCACTTCATTACGCATAGACTGCTGGCTTAATCACGATCTTTTTTAGATCGTTGTTCATCTTCGTCGTCCCCATCCGGGATTACGGCACCAACGACGGCCGCAGTACCTTTGACCACCCCTTTCGTGGTTTTATAGGCCACTTTTACAGGTACAGTCACGACTTTGTGAATACAGCCCTGCAAGAACAAGACACATACCATGAGGGCTAAAACTTTCATCATGCACTCTACCTGTAAAATTTCAGTGATTAAATATCGCTATAACCAAGGCTCTTCAATGCACGCTCATCGTCAGACCAGCCGCCTTTGACTTTCACCCAAAGCGTCAGCATGATTTTTTGCTCGAACATTTTTTCCATATCCACCCGTGCATCCATACCAATTTTTTTCAGTTTAGATCCTTTTTCACCAATTACGATGGCTTTTTGTCCCGGACGGTCAACAAAAATTGTGGCATCGATATAGGTACAGGCAGGCTTCATACGTCCTGTTTTTTCATTCAGTACCGGCTCTTCGATTTTAAAAGATTCAATCTGAACCGTCAGGTCATACGGCAGTTCTTCACCGAGCTGGCGCATGATTTTTTCACGGATAATTTCAGAAGCCAGGAAACGTTCTGAACGGTCTGTCAGTTGATCTAGCGAATAAAGCGGTGGCTGGAACGGTAGGTATTTGGCAATCGTGTCACGTAAATGCTCCAGATTGGCGCCACGCAGTGCAGATACTGGTACGATTTCCGCAAAGCTCATCAACTTGGCACGTTCCTGAATCAGCGGTAAGGCCTGATTCTTGTTTTCAAACGTATCCAGCTTGTTGATGACCAGAATTACCGGCATCTCGGCATTCTTTAATTTTTCTAGCACAAGTTCATCGTTCTGGGTCCATTTCTGTGCATCGACCACAAACAGCACCAGGTTCACATCACGTAGGGCCGAATGTGCAGCACGGTTCATCATTTTATTGATGGCACGCACTTCTTTCTTGTGCATCCCTGGCGTATCCACAAAGACCGCCTGAGATTTTTCACGTGAATCAATTCCCACAATTTTATGACGTGTGGTTTGTGGCTTACGTGAAGTAATGGAAAGTTTCTGTCCGAGCAAATGGTTCATCAGGGTAGATTTACCCACGTTTGGCCGGCCAACAATCGCAACAAAACCGCTACGATAATCCGAAGGAATCTCAGTACCTTCTGCACTAAAGAATTGACTAATCAAGTCATTGCTGTCGCTTTGCGACTCGTGATCAGCATCGATGTGATCGGAATGAGTAGTCATTAAGACTTATGCTCCAAAAGTTTTAAAATATCTGCCGCTACAGCCTGTTCGGCAAATCGGCGGCTTGAACCTTCCCCGGTCATTACTGACATTCCCTGAACCTGACATTCCACCTTGAAATGTTGATTTGGGGCATCACCCTGAATATCCACCACCTCGTAAACCGGGAGAGGCTTCTTACGAGCTTGTAAATATTCCTGCAAGCGTGATTTCGGGTCTTTTAACTGGTCGGTGGGCTCAATATTGTCCAAATATGGTTCATACCATTTTAGCACAACCGCTTCCAGGATATTCAGATCGCCACAATCAACATAGATGGCACCAATAATCGCCTCGACCGTATCTGCAAGTATAGACTCGCGATGATGACCGCCAGATTTCAATTCACCCGTACTGAGAATTAAATTCTGGCTAAGTTTTAAATCATTGGCGATTCTACCCAGCGCTTCCTGACGCACCAAGGTCGCACGCATACGCGTGAGGCGTCCTTCATTTTCGTGCGGATAAGCTGTGAACAGATAGTTCGCAATGATCATTCCTAAAAGTGAATCGCCTAGAAATTCTAGGCGCTCATAGTTATGTTTATGACTGACTGAACGATGAGTCAGGGCCAGCTTAAGTAAATCAGCCTGTTTAAACTGATAACCAATTCGTCTGGTCAGACGTTCATCATTTAGTTTTGACTGTGCTTTGATCAAACTCTTTCTCAAACTTCATCACTAAATCGATATTCATTACAAAATTTTTGCGAATTTCATAATTCTTGTATACCTGCAAGCCATCCGTATTGGTGACTCGGGCAATGTCATCAAACTTCAGATCACGAATATTATTCATCTGTAAGCGCTGATCCATCTGTTGACTGAATTGTGATGGTGCCATGTTGGCGGGAGCAGTCTTAAGCAGCTCCTCAACCTGGTTATCAACCATACGATCATCGAAATACGGCCCCCACACTGCAATTGCCACTTTTGCAAGAAATGCAAAGCCTACAATTGCAACCAAAACTCCAATATAAGAAGCACCCTGTTGATGTTTCATTTTTTATTTTCCTGACTGAAACAATTAATCAATCATTCCGTTTCGATTAAACGATGGCATTTTAAAGCCAGGCTCTTTATGCATCCAGATATAGAATGCTCGACCTGTTAAGTTCTCTTCCGGAACAAATCCCCAAAAACGGCTATCAGCACTCTGATCGCGGTTGTCCCCCATCGCGAAATAGTGCCCTTCTGGTACTTTGATTTCCCAATATAAGCCATTTTCAGTGGAATACTTGCCATTGTCCACATAGTTAATAAATGGTGCCTGACGTGCAACATTCACGTTTTCAAGTTCACGCATGGTGAACGTATGCTCGCCAATGGTTTCTTTATGATACATCGAATTTGGCGTATCCATACGGTCTTTTTCACGGCTAAATTCTACCGGAACCTTTTCAACTTTTTGACCATTAATAATGAGCTGACCATGATCATAAACAATATGATCGCCGGGTAAACCAATGATACGCTTGATATAGCTAATCGTTGGCTGTGGCGGATAGCGGAATACCGCCACATCACCGCGTTCCGGATGGCCGGTATCAATAATTTTGGTGTTTACAATCGGCAGTTTTACCCCATAGTCAAATTTATTGACCAAAATAAAGTCACCCGTTTCCAGGGTCGGTACCATTGAATCTGATGGAATATTGAAAGGCTCATACAAAAACGAACGTAAGATCAGGACCACTGTCAGCACTGGCCAGAAGTCATAAGCCCATGTGATGATAAAATTTTCATTGCCCTTGCCCCGGGTCTGCCGCTGCTTCAGTACAAACTTATCCAGCAACCAGATTGCGACAAAGATTAAGGTCGCAGGAACAAGAATCAAATTAAAATCAAAATCCATGGGCTTTATCCTTATTATTTAGCGTTCGACTTTCAATACAGCTAAGAACGCTTCTTGCGGGATTTCAACACTACCCACCTGTTTCATACGTTTCTTACCTTCTTTTTGTTTCGAAAGCAGTTTCTTCTTACGCGAGACGTCACCACCATAACATTTTGCCAATACGTTTTTACGCATCGCTTTTACGGTTGAACGAGCAATAATTTGTGCGCCAATGGCCGCCTGAATTGCCACATCGAACATCTGACGCGGAATCAGGTCTTTCATTTTTTCAACCAGGGCAATACCACGATGACGGGCATCCTGACGGTGACAAATCATGGCCAGCGCATCAACTTTTTCACCATTGATCAGGACATCCACTTTCACCAGTGATGAGCTTTCAAAACGCACAAAGTTATAGTCCAGCGAAGCAAAGCCGCGTGAACACGACTTCAATTTATCAAAGAAATCCATGACCACTTCAGCCATCGGGATTTCAAAGGTAATGGAAACCTGATTACTCATGAACTTCATGTCTTTTTGTACGCCACGGCGCTCCACACACAAAGTCATTACGTTCCCTAGATACTCTTGAGGCACCAGAATATGACACTCAGCAATCGGCTCACGCAGGTCTTCAACGGTTGTACCATCCGGCATTTTTGAAGGGCTGTCGATATAGAGGATTTCACCGTTCTTCATCACCGCTTCATAAATGACCGTCGGTGCAGATGAAATCAGGTCCAGATCGTATTCACGCTCTAAACGTTCCTGTACGATCTCCATGTGCAGCATGCCCAAGAAACCACAGCGGAAACCAAAACCCAGTGCATCTGAACTTTCCGGTTCAAAAAACAGTGCCGAGTCATTGATCTGTAGTTTCTGCAAAGCTTCACGGAATGGTTCAAAGTCACTGGCATCAATCGGGAAAAGCCCCGCATAGACCTGTGGTTTCACCTTTTTAAATCCGGGTAATATTTCAACTTCTGGTGTGGTCGCCAAGGTAATCGTATCCCCGACTGGTGCACCAAAAATGTCTTTAATCCCTGCAATGACGAAGCCAACTTCACCCGCTTCCAAAATGTCGGTTTCAGTATGTTTTGGATTAAAGATACCTACCGACGTAATGATGTGCGTTTGCCCTGTTGATTTCATCAACATCTTGTCGCCTTTACGCACACGACCCTGCTTGATCCGAACCAGAGAGACAACGCCCAGATAGTTATCAAACCATGAGTCAACAATCAGCGCCTGAAGGGGTGCCTCGCGATCACCTGTTGGAGGTGGAATCACATTGACCAGAGTTTCCAGAACGCCTTCAATGCCCAGACCCGTTTTCGCTGAACAGGTTGGAGCTTCTGTCGCCTCAATGCCAATAATATCTTCAATTTCCTGAATCACACGTTCAGGTTCAGCCTGCGGCAAGTCAATCTTGTTAAGGACTGGCAGTACTTCCAGACCTTGCTCAATCGCAGTATAGCAGTTGGCTACAGACTGGGCTTCTACTCCCTGTGCGGCATCCACCACCAGAAGTGCCCCTTCACATGCTGCCAGAGAGCGTGAAACTTCATAAGAAAAGTCCACGTGTCCCGGAGTGTCAATAAAGTTCAGCTGATATTCCTGACCATTTGGATGCGTATAGTATAGCGTCACGGAGGTGGCTTTAATGGTAATCCCACGTTCGCGCTCTAGCTCCATTGAATCAAGAACTTGGGCCTGCATCTCACGATCCTGCAAACCACCACAAGTTTGAATAAAACGATCTGCAAGAGTCGATTTACCGTGGTCGATATGCGCAATAATCGAGAAATTACGAATATTTTTAATATCAACAGATTTTTTAGCTTGCGCCATGGGCTACCTTGAGAAAAAACGTGTCATGCAATTAAAAAAGATACTGCACAACAAAAACCGAATAGAAATTGCCGAGGATTATAGCAGAATGATGATACAGAAAAAGGATTATCTTTTCCTGCTTTTAAGTCGCCACTCTGCCTTGCTGATTGTTTACTGTGGCAACTCAAGCATATGTTTTTGCTGTTCAGATCACTTGTGCTTGAATGAGCCAGTAACCCAGATCATTTTTCTTGATGAAAACCCTGCTTTCAAGTCGTAGCAAGCCACTTAAAATATCTCGGATCTTTATGATTCAGTCCGCTCGGCAGAATAACAAAACCTATCTGGTTTAAAAGCGAATCAGGCAGTTTCTATGCAATAAGATTGAGAAAAATCAAGCGGATTTAGCTCAGCGGAAATAGGCTGATAAGCCTGGGTAAAGCTTGGTGACATACGTTTGGGATGTCCTGTCTCGATTTCTATACAGGCCCATTGGGTACTTCCTGTAAATAGCAGAGTCTGATCCTGAGGACGGTAAAATGCATATTGTCTGAATAGATACAAGGCATTTAGATCATTCAGCCAGGTCCGTAAAATAATCTTGTCACCCTCAAAGGCAGCCTTCCGGTATTGCACCTGATGTTGCACAGCGACCATGGCATGTTTAAGTTGTAGGTACTCTTTGAGTCCCAGCCCCAAATGCTCGATATGTGCTGAGGCTACATCCTGCATCCATTGCACATAAACCACATTATTAACATGCCCCAAAGCGTCAATATGCTCGTTTTTCACCTCTAAGACCTGATCAAAAATACCTGACACTTTTCATTTGTCCTTTCATTCAACTGTTCTGGCTTGCCTCAGTCTACAGAAATTTTCACTGGGGTAAATTGCAAAATATAAAAAACCGTCTTCACTTAAAGACGGTTTTTAAATAGAACTTCTTAACTTCAGGAAATACGCATTCCCACTATTGCACGCTGTCCCTGACGGATTAAGGTCACCCGTGCAACTGTGCCTTTTTTCAACTCTGAAACAGCTTCAATAAAGCCATTGGTATCCTGTATCGGTGCATTATTGACCTGGGTAATGACATCATTCGGCATGATCCGGGCTTGAGCTGCAATTCCGCCCGGGCGTATATCCTGAATCACCACCCCTCCTTTAATTTCCAGCCCAGTCAGTTCCGCCGGGGTCAGATTCCGGATGGTCACCCCCAAGATCGGGCCTTTGGAAGGCCGAGCCGGGGTAGCCGTTTTGGCTGGTGTATTGTCTGGAGCGGTGACTAAAGTTGCCGCAATTTGACGGCGTTTATCATCACG
Source organism: Acinetobacter sp. RF15B (assembly GCF_007558235.1). Classification (NCBI taxonomy): domain Bacteria; kingdom Pseudomonadati; phylum Pseudomonadota; class Gammaproteobacteria; order Moraxellales; family Moraxellaceae; genus Acinetobacter; species Acinetobacter sp. RF15B. Next base: position 123,256 of record NZ_VLSR01000004.1, read on the forward strand.
CAACACTTCCAGTTGAACGCGTTGTTTTGGGGCAGTACGGTTCAGGTAATTCAGCAACTCGCTGGTTCTTGAAATAGAGGTTCCATTATATTTTAGAATCACGTCTCCAGGGCGTAGTCCGGCCTGAGCTGCCGGAGAGTTTGGCTCAACCTGGGTCACCAGCGAACCTTCCGGTTTAGACAGCTTATAAGATTCCGCCAGAGTACGGTCAATGTCCTGCAAACTGACTCCCAGATAAGAACGGGTCACTTTTCCGTTTCGTTTTAACTGCTCTGCAACCTCCATGGCCACATCGATCGGGATTGAAAAAGACAGTCCCATATAACCGCCTGTACCACTAAAGATCCGTGAGTTGACCCCCACCACTTCACCGCGCTGGTTAAATAACGGCCCCCCCGAGTTCCCCGGGTTTAAGGCTACATCGGTCTGAATAAACGGAACTGCCGTTTCTCCCATCATGTTTCGCATTTTGGCGCTGACAATCCCGGCAGAAGCCGAATAGTCAAAACCAAAAGGAGAACCAATGGCAAGCACTGGCTCACCTACCCGTAAGCGGTCTACATCGCCCGTGCTTAATTGGGGAAAATTAGCACCCTGTACTTTAAGTAGGGCAACATCTGTCCGCTCATCACTTCCGACAACCGTGGCATCAATTTCACGGCGGTCATTTAAAGTAATGGTCACTTTGGACGCATCTTCAACTACGTGATGATTGGTCAGCAAATAGCCATCCTTACTGATAAAGAAGGCACTTCCATAGCCGGTTTTTTCCTGTGGCATCCGGGGCTGTGGAATAATCACCTGATTGCCAAAAAAGCGCCGTAAAATTTCAGGCACTTGTTGCTGCAAGAGCTCTTCTTCGCTCATTTTCTTGACAACATTGACACTCACCACAGCCGGGCTGACCTGCTCGACCAGATTTGAAAAGTCTACAGGGTTAGCAGCCTGTAGCTGGGCAGCACTCAGAGTGACAGTAGCTGCAAATAATCCTTTTTTTAAGTCCAGAATTTTCATATAAATTATTCACTCAAATTGTTGATAAATTTATGTAAATAGGTTTTATCATAAACAACATTGGTTTTAAGTAACAATATGTTCACATATCAGAATACTGCTATCTTGGTTTTTTTACTGCATTAAGTTAAGGCTTTTATTAGTTTTTTGATCAATAAATCTGTATTTAAAAGCTTGCCTTTTATGCAAAAAAGCGCTGTCATTACCAGACTTCTTTTAAATTAGCTGATGGACATGTCTAATTTACATCTCACCCATCATTTTGACGTGATTATTGTAGGCAGTGGCGGCGCCGGCTTAAGTTTAGCACTATCGTTGCCAGAACATTTTAATATTGCAGTACTGGCAAAATCCAGTCTTACGGATGCCAGTACCTTCTATGCCCAGGGCGGCGTGGCTGCCGTACTGGATGAAACTGATTCAATTCAACAGCATATTGATGACACCATGATTGCAGGAGTCCATTTGTGTGAAATGGACGCGGTTAAACATACCGTCGAAGGCGGCAAGCCTTCTGTCGATTTCCTGCTCAAGCATGGGGTGCAATTTACACTGGATGAACAGGAGCAGCTGCATTTGACCCGTGAAGGCGGCCACTCCCAACGCCGTATCATTCATGCAGCGGATGCCACTGGACGCGCAATTTCCACCACATTGGTACAGCGCGCCCAGGAAAAAGACAATATTACGATTTTTGAAAATTATATTGCTATTGATCTGATCTGCTCACAGAAACTTGGTCTTGCAGATCAGGCCAACCGTGCGCTCGGCTTATATGCACTGGATGAAAAAACGGAAAAAGTACATACCTTTTTAGCACCTTTTACCGCCCTCGCCTGTGGCGGTGCGATGAAGGCTTATCTTTATACCTCAAACCCGGATATCGCAACCGGTGATGGGATTGCCATGGCTTACCGGGCAGGCTGCCGTGTGGCCAATATGGAATTTAACCAGTTCCACCCCACCTGTTTATATCATCCCCAGGCACGCTCCTTATTAATTACTGAAGCCATGCGTGGTGAAGGCGCCTATTTACGTTTACCGGACGGTGAGCGCTTTATGCTGCGCTTTGACGAGCGGGCTGAACTGGCGCCCCGAGATATTGTGGCGCGTGCGATTGACTATGAAATTAAGCGTCTCGGGATTCGTCATGTCTGGCTCGACATTACTCATAAAGATGCAGATTTTGTCAAAACTCATTTTCCGACACTGTATACACGCCTGCTCGAACTTGGCATTGATATTACCCAGGATATGATTCCGGTTGTTCCAGCTGCGCACTATACCTGCGGGGGCGTTGTGGTCGATGAAAACAGCCAAACCGATATTCAGGGCCTGTATGCAATTGGAGAAACCTCTTATACCGGCTTACACGGTGCTAACCGAATGGCCAGTAACTCACTTTTAGAATGCTTTGTATATGGCATCAGTGCTGCCCGACATATTGAAACGCATTTTGAGGGATCTTATCAGTCCCCTTCGGTGCCCGCTTGGGATGATTCACAGGTCACCAACCCGGATGAAGATGTGGTCATTTTGCAGAACTGGGATGAATTACGTCAAACCATGTGGAACTATGTCGGTATTGTCCGTACGACCAAACGTCTGCAACGTGCGCTACACCGCATTGAGATGCTTAAAAAAGAAATCGCAGAATATTATCAGGACTATCAGGTCAGTAAAAACCTGATTGAACTGCGTAATCTGGTTCTGGTTTCAGAAATGATTGTACGTTGTGCCATTGAGCGTAAAGAATCGCGGGGCTTGCACTTTACTCTGGATTATCCGCAGCTTTTACCAGAACTACGCAAGACGGTGCTGATTCCACCGAGCTTTAAAGTAGAGCAGGTGCTGGTCAATACCGCAGAAGCCTAAAGAGGATTTAAGCTTGTATAAAAAAAACCGGAAACAAGTTCCGGTTTTTTTATAGCTGCTTATGCTTGCACTGCAGAAGCCGGCTGGGGCGGCACAGAATAGGTTCCGGTTACATGCGCGACCGGCTGTTCCTGATCAACTGAATAGATCCAGACCTCGCCCACGATCAGTACCCGGCCGACTTTCATTAACTTACACTCTGCCCGCAAGTTCACGCCACCCGAAGGTTTACGTAAAAAATTAATATTCATATTGGTAGTGACCGCTAAACCGACCAGACCGATCTCTCCCAAGATTGCGACATATAAGGCAAAATCCGCCAGCGTCATCATTGTGGGTCCAGAAACGGTTCCCCCTGGACGCAATTCCTGCTCGCCAACCCGATACAGCATCGTGGCACCGCAAGGAACAACGGCTTCAATCTCACATTTTTCCAGACTCTGAGGAAACTCCTGCTCCAGAAACTGAATAATTTCTTCTCGTGTACTTTTCATCATATTTAATCTTCCTGATTTCCTACACTATAGAAGATTTTGCTGGTAAAAATCGAGGGAAAAACCAGATCAAAAGTATAATTGAAAATTACTTATTTCAGATACTGAAAGGCCTGATCAAATACCTGATCAGGCAGCAAAGTAGCATCGAGACGTTTGATCCGGTCCGGATAACGCTGCCATAAGGTCGCATAACCTGTTCTGACTTTTTCAAAGAAAGTCATTTTTTCTTGTTCAAAGCGGTCCAGTGCTCCGCGCTCGCGGGCACGCGTCATTCCCAGTTCAATCGGAGCATCCAGCCAGAACGTCAGATCTGGCATGTGTGCCACAAAGCTTTTATTCAGCAAATTCAGCTTATCTTCACTCACGCCACGTCCCGCACACTGATAGGCAAAACTGGCATCAGTAAAACGATCACACAGAACGGTTTTACCGGCGGACAAGGCAGGCAGAATGACCTGCGCCAAATGCTGGGCACGGGCTGCATACATCAGCAACAATTCGGTATCATGACACATGGCCTCATCATGATTAACACTGAGCAATAAAGCCCGGATTTGCTCTGCCATGGGCGTACCCCCCGGCTCACGGGTCAGAATGACTTCTTTGCCTTGTGCCATCAGATCAGCATAAATTCGATGAATGAGCGTCGTTTTGCCTACCCCTTCTGTGCCTTCAAAGCTAATAAACATACTCATTCCTTATTTTTCGAGCGTAAAACGGTAAGGTATTCCTGCACAGCTTGGTTATGCTCTTGCAGATTGCTACTGAATTTGTGTCCGCCATTGCCTGTAGCAACAAAATAAATATTTTGTGAGTTATCCGGATGCATGGCAGCCTCAATAGCTTTCTTACTGGGCAATGCAATCGGCGTTGGCGGTAAACCTGCCATGGTATAAGTATTATAAGGCGTTGGGGTACGCAGATCTTTGCGGGTAATATTGCCAGTATAGGCATCGCCCATACCATAAATAACTGTCGGGTCGGTTTGCAGACGCATGCCCATGTTCAAACGGCGTACAAACACACCAGAAACCTGTTGCAGCTCACTATCAACACTGGTTTCTTTTTCAATAATCGATGCCATAATCAGCGCTTCATATTTATTCTGATACGGTAGACCTGATGCGCGTTGCTCCCAGGCTTGATCCAGTGTTTTGATCTGTTGCTGATAGAGATTGGTCAAAATCTTGCGGTCAGTTTCCCCTTTGGCAAAGAAATAGGTATTTGGCGCAAATAGCCCTTCGGGATGCGAAAAGGGAATATCAAGTTCCTTGAGCAGCTGTTCAGTAGGCAGGTGCACCACTTCCTTGGTGACCAGCTCATCTTGCTTTAAAGCATCAATTAACTGTTTAAAGGTGGTGCCTTCAATCACCAGAATACGGTTCATCTGGGCATTTTCAGCATTGGAAATCATCTCCATCACTTCACGAATACTCATGCCTTGACGAATTTCATAAACCCCCGCCTTCATGGTGTCATGAATCATAATGCGCTGATAAAGCTTTAAAGCAAGCGGAAAGCTGACCTGTCCCTCTTTTGCCAAACGGTCAATAAAACCCGAATAGGTCTCACCTGAACTAATCGCCAATAGCTGTTTTTGCCCATCGACCGGATAGGCTTTCCATAGGCTGCTTTTCAGGATCAGGCCGAGAACCAGAATGATTCCGATCAGCACTAAGGCGATCCCCTTTAGAAAACCTGTCGAGTTGGTTTTATTTGTCTTTTTACTGCTGGACTTGGAAGCTGACATATTAATAAGACATCTGATTCAATCGAAGACGGTTAAAAAGCTCAATACAAGCATCTACATTTAAAGCGCGTTGCTCAAATTGAGTGGCAATTTTCATCGGGCTAAGTGCATTACAAAAAAACAGACTATCAATATGTGGAATTTCATCTATTTCCACATCACGTTGCTGACAGACGATTTGCTGCTCTTGCATCCGTTGCATAATTTCTGCACGCATAACACCGAAGACGCCATTATAACGAAGTTTCGGCGTGACCCATTGATTCTTTATACGAATGAAGCAATTACTGCTCACCCCTTCAACAATTGCCCCCTGTACATTGGTCACCAAGGCTTCAGGCCAAGCGCGTAAATCTGCTTCCTGCTTGAGTAAGACCTGTTCCAGCCGGTTCAGGGTTTTTAGTCCGACCAGATTTGGCATACTCAGGCCTATAGCCTGCTGTAGCACGCCGCTCTGAATCTGCTCATAACTAAACTCTGATACGGTTTGCGGATAATAAAACATCCACAGGTCCGCAGAATGGTCTGGCAGGCTATAACCTCGCTGACCAATACCACGACTAAGTACGATTTTTAATGTGCCATTCAGTGCAGTTTCTGATTCAAGCAAGACCGCTAGGCTTTTTGTAATCAGCCCCAGATCAACATCTAAGCTTAGTTTTTGCTGGCTCATTCTTAATCGCCCCAGATGACGTTCAGCTAACTCAATGCGATTGTGCCGGATGCGGGCTGTGGTAAAACAGCCATCTCCATAATGAAAGGCACGATCTAACAAATCTATATTATTGACAATTTGAGCATTTCTTAAACATAGCATCCTTAGATCGCCTCTTAAGCCTTAAAGTGAGGTAGTGAAATTATAAGCCTAGTCCCGCTATCTCTGTTACCCAGCTTACATTGGTTTTTCATTATTTTTTATACAAAAATATCACGCCATATCCGCCTCATCTAACCAAAACCAAAGAAGCCGAGGTCGGCATACATCTTCAGTAATTAACAAGCCCAAGGAACTGGCAGCACTCCTGTCAGTCAGGACAGGAAATATACCTGCAAAAGTTTGCCTGAATATTTTTGATGAACCAGCTTGCAAATTGTACGACAACTTGAATCAAGAATTGAGTCCATGCTGGAAAAAACTACCGATCCAATGATTCCTCTTAACCATCGGATACTGGTTCTGATCAAGCATTGCTCTTCGCAATACCAAGGTATCGAAGCAAGACAGTCCTACACTCAAGTCATTAAAAGCGCCCATCCTTCAGAAAAAATAATGCCTAAACTCAGGGACAAAAATAGCAATTAGACCACTATCGGGCCTTGGATGAGAGGATCACAAGCAATCACACAAAAGCCTGACTCATCTGGTCACTCAGTCAGGCTCTTTTTTATAAGCATAGACTCATGACCAGTACTTAAGTGCTTATTATCTCTTTTTTTCATATTGAATTCATTTTTAGTTATTTTTTATGCATAGCTAATAGGATTATGCTGCGCTTAAGTTAAAAGACATAGAAAAGAGCGGGGATGCAGATGAGCATTGTACAGACATTAAAACTTGGGGTTTTAGCTATAGCGATTTCGGCAAGCTCTTTTGGTGCGATAGCACAGGATTTTCTTAACGTTTCTTATGACCCGACCCGGGAACTGTATGAAGAGATCAATAAAAATTTCAGCAAATACTGGGAAAGCCGTACCGGTCAGAAAATTAATTTTAAACAGTCGCATGGCGGTTCAGGCAAACAGTCACGTGCTGTGCTGGATGGCTTAGAGGCAGATGTTGTTACTCTCGCACTGGCAGCCGATATTGATGTGCTGGCAAAGAAAGCCCAGCTGCTACCCACAGACTGGCAGAAAAAATTACCGCACAACTCAACCCCATATACCTCAACAATTGTCTTTCTGGTTCGTAAAGCCAATCCCAAAGGGATTCAGGACTGGGATGATCTGGTTAAACCCGGCGTGGCCATTATTACGCCAAACCCAAAAACTTCCGGCGGCGCACGCTGGAACTATCTTGCTGCCTGGGCTTGGGCCAAACACCAGAAAGGTGGCAATGATGCCAAAGCCCGCGATTTTGTGCGTCAAATATATAAGCAGACCAAAGTTCTGGATTCAGGTGCACGTGGTGCAACCACGACTTTTGCTGAACGCGGTATCGGAGATGTCTTGCTAACTTGGGAAAATGAAGCACATTTAGCCCTGCGTGAACAGCCCGGCAAGTTTGAAATTGTGACGCCCTCTCTTTCAATTCTGGCTGAACCACCGGTTGCCATTGTCGAGAAAAATGCCCAGGCAAAAGGCAATAGCTACCTGGCCAAAGGTTATTTGAATTTCCTCTATTCCCCATTAGGTCAGGAAGTTGCAGCAAAAAACTATTACCGTCCGCGCAATAAGGCAGTACTTAAAAAATACCAGCAGACTTTTAAGCCACTAAAACTGGTGACGATTGAGCAGGAATTTGGCGGCTGGACTAAGGTGCAACAGACCCATTTTGAAAATGGCGGAATTTTCGACCAGATCGTCAAAGCCAATCAAGCGAAATAACAACTCATTACTTTTAAGGAGCATCGATATGACACATACGCTTATTGTTCCAGGTGTGGGTGGGAGTGAATACTGCCACTGGCAGACATGGTTACAACATCGTCTGATGCGCTGCTCCCGGGTACAGCAAAAAAACTGGCATCATCCTGTCCTGAATGAATGGGTGGCCGAGTGTGTCAAAACCCTTCAAGCCATTCCAGATGATGTGCAGATTGTAGCGCATAGCTTTGGCTGTCTGACCAGTCTGGCGACCCTTGCCCGGTATCCGGAACTGAAGGCCAAAATTAAAAATCTGGTGCTGGTTGCACCTGCCAATCCGGCACGTTTTGGGGAAAATGGGTTTGCAGATGACAGCCTGACGGATTACCGCGCCTATTTTCAGCAACTCAAGATTCAGGTGCCGACTCGCTTATTGATCAGTGAAAATGATCCCTGGCTGAATTTTGCAGATGCCTTGCAACTTGCCAAAGCCTGGAACATCAAACCGATTAATTTAGGTCAGGTCGGCCATGTCAATGTCTCTTCCGGTTTTGGGCCTTTTCCTGAAATTGAACAATACTTAATTTCAGAAAAGACTATGCCACATATCAGTAAAACTGATGACTGCAAGTATTTATTTAAATTTGCATTTTAGATGCTGCTAACTATGCTTGTGCCAAATTTGTTTTCTAATTTTCGCTGGTCAGCTTCCACCAGCATTCTCTCTTTTGAGGAGTAATCATGTCGCAGCGATCCCGAGTGCTGCCAGGATTTGGTCTTTCTCTAGGCTTTACCCTAGCGTATTTATCATTAATCGTTCTGATTCCGCTTTCTGCCGTTTTTATTAAATCACTGGGCATTGGCTGGGATGGCTTATGGGACATCCTGAGCTCTGAACGTATTTTAAAATCATTACAGCTAAGCTTTAGTGCCGCCATTATTGCAGCACTGGTCAATGTGGTTTTCGGTCTGTTACTGGCATGGTGTCTGGTACGTTACAGCTTCCCGGGTAAACGCATTATAGATGCTCTGGTCGATTTACCTTTTGCCCTGCCAACTGCAGTGGCGGGTATTGCCCTAACTTCTTTGTATGCACCGACCGGCTGGATTGGCCAGTATCTTGAGCCACTTGGAATTCAGGTGGCCTATACACCAATTGGTATTACCCTGGCTTTAATCTTTATCGGTTTGCCTTTTGTGGTGCGTACGGTTCAGCCGGTTCTGAGCGATCTGGAAACCGAGCTGGAAGAAGCGGCATCTGCGCTGGGTGCCAACCGTTTGCAGATTGTTACTAAAATCATCTTCCCGATTTTATTGCCAGCGTTAATTACCGGTTTTGCCTTAGCATTCGCTCGCGGTGTCGGGGAATATGGTTCGGTCATCTTTATTGCGGGTAACCAGCCTTTTGAAACGGAAATTGCGCCCTTAATGATCATCTCCCGTCTGGAAGAATATGATTATGCCGGTGCCACCACCATTGCGGTGGTCATGCTGGTATTGTCTTTTGTGATCTTGTTCCTGATTAACTTAGTCCAAGCCTGGGCCAGCCGTCGTACCGGGAGAACTGCGCGATGAGTTTAAATACCAACAGCAATGCGCTGGCTGAAAAACTACAATCACGCGATGCGACTCGAGAGCCGACCTGGGTGCGCTATACCCTGATCACGATTGCCATGATTTTCTTCCTGAGCTGCCTGATTCTTCCTCTGGTTTTAGTCTTTGTAGAAGCATTTAAACAAGGGGTCGGAGTGTATGCCCAAGCTCTGGTACATCCAGATACCCTGTCTGCCGTGAAGCTGACCTTACTGACTGCCGCAATTGCAGTGCCTATGAATGTGGTTTTTGGTGTAGCGGCAGCCTGGACTGTGGCGAAATTTAACTTCCGTGGCAAATCGATATTAACCACCATCATTGACATGCCGTTCTCTGTATCGCCGGTGATTGCAGGTTTGATGCTGGTCCTAATTTTTGGCAGTCAAGGCTGGTTCGGCGGCTGGTTGATGGATCATGACATTAAAGTTTTATATGCCGTACCTGCCATTGTCTTGGCCACAATCTTTATTACTGTACCTTTTGTGGCACGTGAGCTGATTCCGCTAATGGAAGCACAAGGGACTGAAGAAGAAGAAGCAGCGATTGTATTGGGTGCATCGGGCTGGCAGACTTTCTGGAAAGTCACCCTGCCTAATATCAAATGGGGGCTGATCTACGGCGTGATTCTGTGTAATGCCCGTGCAATGGGTGAGTTTGGCGCTGTATCGGTCGTCTCCGGTCATATTCGCGGTGAAACCAATACCTTGCCGCTGCATGTCGAAATTCTCTATAACGAATATACCTTTAGTGCTGCGTTTGCTGTGTCCTCACTGCTGGCTTTCCTCGCGATTATCACCCTGATTTTAAAAACCTGGGTGGAGCTGCGTCAGGAACGACAAAGCAAACGTAATGAAGATTCAACAGTTTCTTAAGGAATGCCCACATGAGTATTCAAGTTAAAAATATTGAAAAACACTTTGGTGCATTTCATGCACTGAAAAATATCTCCCTCGATTTTCCAGATGGTCAGCTCGTTGCACTCCTGGGTCCATCGGGCTGTGGTAAAACCACCCTGCTGCGGATTATTGCCGGTCTGGAATCAGCCGATGGCGGTCAGGTTATTTTAGAAGGCCAAGATGCAACCCGGGTACATGTGCGTGAACGTGAAGTGGGCTTTGTATTTCAACACTATGCCCTATTCCGCCATATGACGGTTTTTGACAACGTCGCTTTCGGTCTGCGTGTACGTCCACGTTCGACTCGCCCTTCCGAAGCAGAAATTAAAAAACGTGTCACCCGTTTGCTGGATCTGGTTCAGTTAGGTTTTCTGGCTGACCGTTATCCGGCACAGCTCTCTGGCGGCCAACGTCAACGTATTGCTTTGGCACGTGCTTTAGCGGTTGAGCCACGTGTCCTGTTACTGGATGAACCCTTTGGTGCGCTGGATGCCAAAGTGCGTAAAGAACTGCGCCGCTGGCTACGCACCCTGCATGATGAACTGCATATCACCTCTATTTTCGTGACTCATGACCAGGAAGAAGCGCTTGAGGTAGCAGACCAAATTATTGTAATGAACAAAGGTAATGTCGAGCAAATTGGTTCACCGCGTGAAGTCTATGAAACTCCAGCCACCCCCTTTGTATTTGACTTTCTGGGACAGGCCAACCGCTTTGAAGGAAAAAATCATGGCGGTATTTTACAACTGGGTGAGGACCGCATCCAGTTTGATGCCGCCAAACAGTCAGCCCAAGGCAATGTCATTGTTTTTGCACGCCCCGATGAACTGCGTATACACGCGCAGCCGCAGGACAATGCCATTCAGGCGACCTTCTTGCGTGAGGTCTGGATTGCTGGCAAAGTAATTGCTGAGCTCAGTGATCGTCAAGACAACCTGATTGAAATTTCTTTGACCCCAGAAGAAGCCAGAGCACATCAGTTCAGACCGAATCAGACCGTTTGGTTAAGTGCATTAAACCTGCATTTGTTTGAAAATCAGGTCGCTTAAGACCAAAGGTGGGGCGATAATATGCCCCATCCTCTTATAGAGTATATCATCATGAATTTCCAACAATTAAGAATTATCCGGGAAACGGTTAGACAGAAATTTAACTTAACTGAAGCTTCAGCAGCACTTTATACTTCACAATCTGGAGTAAGCAAACACATTAAAGATCTGGAAGATGAGCTGGGGGTACAGCTTTTTATTCGCAAAGGCAAACGCTTACTTGGTCTGACTGAACCGGGTCAGGCTCTATTGGGCATTGTCGAACGTATGCTAGTCGATGCGGATAATATCAAACGTCTGGCGGATGACTTTAACAAAGTCGATGAAGGCACACTCACGATTGCCACGACCCATACGCAGGCACGTTATATCCTGCCGCCCATCGTAAACCAGTTTAAAAAAGAGTTTCCTAAAGTCCATCTGATTTTACAGCAAGCCAGTCCAGTCGAAATTACTGAAATGCTGCTGCAAGGTGAGGCTGATATCGGAATTGCCACCGAAGCGCTTACAACTGAAGATAATCTGGTGAGCGTTCCCTACTATACCTGGCAGCACAGCATTATTACCCCGCAAAATCACCCATTAACAGCTATAGAGCATATTCAGATTGAGGACTTAGCCAGCTACCCAATTATTACCTATCATGGTGGTTTTACTGGCCGTTCTAAAATTGACAAAGCGTTTGAAGATGCAGGTGTTGATGTCAATATTGTAATGTCTGCACTTGATGCCGACGTGATCAAGACCTATGTGGAGCTGAATATGGGCGTGGGAATCGTCAATGATGTGGCTTATGATTCAGAACGGGATTATCGCCTAAAACAGATTAAAACTGAGATTTTTGGCTTAAATACCACCTGGATCGCTGTTCGTAAAGGTCATCTGTTGCGGGGATATGGTTATGAGTTTATTTCACTCTGCTCGCCCGATGCCGATATTAAAGCCTTAAAGAGAGTCGCTTATCCGGATGAATAGAAACTAAAAAATTGAGAGGCGCTATGGCCTCTTTTTTAATGAGTGCGTGTTGGTCTTCTGTCTATACGACAGATTCAAGGCACAAGTACAATCAAGAAAACAGCCCTATCCCCCTTCTCTATTTTCGTTTATCGTTCTTTAAATCGGCTCAAGTGGTCTAAAAATAAGTTTCTGTACTTGCGGGCGGATTCATTTTTACTATTTCAAGCAGAATAAACTCTGTCTTTTTTTCTTGAAAAGTTACAGATATGAGGACATTGAAAACTTTCAAATTACAAATTAAAAATTCAAATATTCCAGCATATCTGAGTTTTTATCCCATTGCTCAGGTGTCACATCTGGTTTGCAGCCTATTCGCCGGCAAAAAGTAAAAATCCGTCAATTATTGTGTCAATAAAAATAAGCCATTGATTAATTGATATTATATTTAATTTACCACCATAAATAATCATTATTGTTTTTATAGCCATCATTGATTTTTATGATGCACTAGGCTTCTTATCTTTGATCTATTACAATCAGCGACTTATTATTTTCCATTGTCGGGCTGAAAACTTTGAATAACGAGTCTTCACAACTTCAGCGTGGCTTAAAGAACCGTCATATTCAGTTGATCGCCATGGGCGGTGCAATTGGCACAGGCTTATTCTTAGGTTCCGCACAGGTGATCCAATCAGCTGGCCCTTCTATTATTTTAGGCTATGCCATTGGTGGATTAATCGCATTCTTAATCATGCGCCAATTAGGTGAAATGATTGTTCATGAACCGGTTGCCGGTTCATTTAGCCATTTTGCTTATACATATTGGGGGAAATTCCCGGGTTTTCTTGCAGGCTGGAACTACTGGATTTTGTATATCCTGGTTGCCATGACCGAACTGACTGCTGTCGCAAAATATATTAACTACTGGTGGCCACATATCCCTGCCTGGGCATCAGTTCTGTTTTTCTTTATTGTGATTACCCTGGTCAACCTCGGCAATGTAAAATTCTATGGTGAATCAGAATTCTGGCTGTCAATTATTAAAGTGACTGCGGTCGTTTCGATGATTGTCTTTGGCCTCTATCTGATTTTAACAGCAGATGCCTCCTCAACAGCATCTTTTAGTAACCTTTGGACTGCAGGCGGCTTCTTCCCGAACGGCTTTGAAGGCTTGTTCTATATGCTTGCATTTCTGATGTTCGCTTTTGGCGGGATTGAGCTGATTGGTATGGCAGCAGCAGAAGCTGATGATCCGGAAAAAACCATTCCTAAAGCGATTAATCAGGTGGTTTTCCGTATTCTGATCTTCTATGTGGGTGCTTTGACCATTCTCTTGTCTCTGGTACCTTGGAACCAGCTTGAACTTGGTGGCCTGGATAAAAGTCCATTCGTCATGATTTTTAGCCAGCTTGGTATTGGCTGGGCTGCTCATCTGCTTAACTTTATTATTTTGACTGCTGCGCTTTCTGTCTATAACAGTGGAATGTATGCAAATAGCCGTATGCTGTACGGCCTGGCACATCAAGGGAATGCCCCTAAAGTGTTCAAAACAGTCAATAAACAGGGAGTTCCGGTTCCTGCAGTGCTTTTCTCTGCGCTACTGATCTTTGGTTGTGTCTTGCTTAATTACCTTGTTCCTGAAAATGCACTGAGCCATCTGATTTATATTGTCGTCGGTGCGCTGGTCTTAAACTGGGCCATGATTTCCCTCACCCATCTCAAGTTTTTACAGAGCATGAAGAAATCAGGACAAAAAACCAGTTTCCCTGCGCTTTGGTCACCTGCAGGCAATCTCCTGGTCTTAAGCTTTATTGCTATGATCTTGTATATCATGTGGACACAGGGCTTCAAGGAATCTGTACTGATGATTCCAATCTGGATCATTACCATGCTGTGTGTATTTAAATTGCTTAAGCCAAAAAATACTTGATACGCTGATTTATTTTGTATATTTAAAAAGTTACTGCTCCAGCAGTAACTTTTTTTATGCATTTTGCAGTAAAATAAACTTCTGTTTGCGCCCTTAGCTTAACTGGATAGAGCAGTTGCCTCCTAAGCGACCGGCGTGGGTTCGAGTCCCGCAGGGCGCACCAAGAATAAAAATGTGATTTATTCCGCATAAAAAAACATGAAATTGCATCCTTTTAGAATATTTTTTAAACAAAAAAACATTTTCTTCTCATTATTTTATGCCTTTTACTATCAATAACTTAACCTAACCAACTCTTATATTTTGGTGTAAAAACTCTATTTTGATGCTTTTTTGAACCAATTAGTTTTTTCTAGAGCATTTACTCTTATTTTAATTGTGCTATTTTTGTCACATGGAGTAACAAATGATTGCGGTTCATCCCCCTAAAGTCTCCACAAATTCAACAAGTGCAAACAACAACGCTAGCTATAAATTTGTACCTCAAGGAAAGACATAAATGAAATTAAAAACATTAACGACTGCAATGATTCTCGCGACTGTACCAATGACTGGGGCATTTGCAGCAGCCCTAGATCGTTCAGGTCAATCTATTGCAGCCTTCCTGCAACCAGGGAATTACTTTGAGGCAGGAATTTCAGTTCTAGACCCAAATGTTTCTGGTAAAGCAAAAGCAGCTTCTGGGGGCGGAACATTATCTGATATGGCAGGGGATTACTATTTTCCAAGTGCTGCCATTAAATTCCAGCCAACCGAAAAGTTCTCTGTAGGTATTTTATATGACCAGCCATTTGGGGCAGATGCGGCTTATTCAAACTCTGATCCGTTAGTTGCAGCAGGTACTGGATTATTCCATCTTAATGGCGAAAGCACTGAAGTAGATGTAACTACACAAAGTTTATCTTTCATTCTAGGTTTCCAGCCAATTGAAAATATCAATATTTATGGTGGCGCCGTTTATCAAACTGTGGAAGGTGACGTACAACTTCGTGGAGCTGCTTATGGTTCTGCTAACGGTTTAGGTAAATATAACGCAACCATGAAAGAAGATTCTGCTGTTGGCTGGTTAGCGGGTGTCGCCTACCAAATTCCAGAAATTGCGTTAAAGGCATCTCTAACCTATCGCTCAGAGATTGATCATGAAGCTGCGACACGTGAATATGGTCAAAGTAATATCCTTGCTGTTGTAACACAAAATCCAGCAGCTGCTTTATATGATGTTAATACAACGACCAAAATTACAACTCCGCAATCTGTGAATCTGGATTTCCAAACTGGGATCATGGCAGATACAGTGGCTTTTGCAAACATACGCTGGGTCAATTGGGAAGACTTTTCTATCCGTCCAGAAAAATTTGATCAAGTAGGCCGTATTTTAGGTGCTGCCGGACAAACTCCTGATAATCCTAATGGCTTTGACTTAGTTGCTTATACAGATGACCAATGGTCAGCGACTGTAGGTGTAGGTCGTAAATTCAATGAACAATGGGCCGGTAATGCCTCAGTTGGCTGGGATTCTGGTGCAGGTAACCCAGTTTCAACGCTTGGTCCAACTGAGGGTTATTGGAACGTTGGTTTAGGTCTGCAATATTCTCCAGCTCCAAATTATTTTATCGCTGGTGGTGTTAAATACTTCATGTTAGGCGATGCAGATGCTCAACCTGCTTCTATGTTTGGAACAAATAATGCAATTGCCGAGTTTGAAGATAACGATGCTTGGGGCTACGGTTTAAAAATAGGCTATCGCTTCTAATGTAATCTAGACAACATAATAAAAGACCATTTTCGAATGGTCTTTTATTGGTTAAGCTTGATTGCCTACATCTCTATCTCAGTTGCTGGTTTTTACTACAATTAAAACTCATAAAAAATTAGTACTTTTACATTATTCTGCCTTTGATCGACCCTATATTAAATTTATATTTTTCATATATTTAAGCAAAAAAATCTAGTATAAATACTCTAGACAAGCATTTTCCTTAACCGCTATAGTTCACTTCTTCGACAAAGCTGAGTATTTACTCTTTTTAAAATTGTGTTACTTTTCCACAACTTTTAATAATTTTAATGTAACTCTGTCAAGGATGAGCCATGAAGCTTAAGCCAATTTCTATCGCGATTCTCCTGTCCACACTCCCTACTTCTGTTGTATTCGCTGCCGGTTTAGATCGTTCAGGTCAGTCCATTTCTGCATTTTTACAGCCGGGTAATTATGCAGAAGCAGGTATTTCAATCCTTGACCCTGAAGTAAAAGGAAAGGATACAAGTGGCAACAAAACAGGTGACATGGCAGGTGACTACTACTTCCCTAACGCTGCTCTAAAAATTCAAGCCACAGATCATTTCTCTGTTGGTCTTATTTATGATCAACCTTTCGGTGCAGATGCAGAATATTCTGGTAACAACAGATTTGTAGAAAACCGGCCAGTTCCATTTCAAGGCGGCACATCTGTTACTGTCGATACTCAAAACTTAAATTTACTTTTTGGATATCAACCGAACGAAAACTGGAATCTCTATGCAGGTGCTGTATATCAAACAGTAGATGGTACTGTTCTTTTACGTGGTGAAACTTATTCAGCATTTAATGGATATGATTTTAGAACAGGTGAGGATGAATCTGTAGGTTGGTTAGCAGGTGTTGCCTATCAAATTCCAGAAATAGCACTTAAAGCATCGGTAACTTACCGTGCTGAAATCGAGCATAAAATGAATGCCTCTGAGCGTTTTAATGCCGCAGGGATGACTGGAAACACAGTTTTAGATAACGCAATGATTGCTCTAGACTCTGCTAAAGGTGAAACTGCACTAACCACTCCACAGTCTGTAAATATTGACTTCCAAACAGGTATTATGCAAAACACTATTGCATTTGCTAATGTACGTTGGGTGGATTGGTCAAAATTCAAAGTGCAACCATACAAGTTTGGAAAACTTAGTGAAACACTTGGTCAAGCTGGTATGGTTCCAACCAAGCCAAATGGATTTAACCTGATTGACTATAAAGAGGATCAGATCTCAGCAATAGTAGGTGTGGGCCGTAAGTTTACAGATCATTGGGCGGCAAATGTATCGGTAGGCTGGGATTCTGGCGCCGGTAATCCTGTGACCACCTTAGGTCCAACTGACGGCTATTGGAGTGTCGGCACTGGCGTACGCTTCTCCCCTGCTACAAATTACTTTATTGGCGCTGGCGTAAAATATTTCTGGTTAGGCGATGCTGATGCTGTAACGGGAGCACATACACCCGCGGGCACATTCTCAGACAACCATGCAATTGCTTATGGTTTAAATATGGGTTACAGCTTCTAATCCCAAGGTATAAATACCAGCCAACTCTCTTTTAAAAAGAGCTTCATTAGAAGCTCTTTTTTTATACCCTTAATCCATTAAAATTTACACATACATTATTGCATGACTCATCTAAATTATTTGCTATTAGTTCTTTAAAATCCCCCGCTAGCTATAAGCCAAAGCAATATAGACCAGACACAAAAGAACAATTTTATTAATAAAAATATGCACATAATTAGAATTCTTACTTTATTTGGCTTTATTTTGCAACATCTTTATTTTATTAAAAATTCAAATTAGAACCTTTACTCTTTTTTTCTTTATGCTATGTTTTGCACATAGATATGATTAAAAAATAAATTACATATCTCATATTGTTATTAACGCATTGAAGCGTTTTTTTATACTAGGAAAGTAGAAAAATGAAGTTAAAAACTTTAACCAGTGCCATTCTATTAAGCTGCATCTCAACCTCAGGAGTTTTTGCAGCCGCCTTGGACCGTTCTGGCCAGTCTATTAGTGCCTTTCTTCAGCCAGGCAACTACTTTGAAGCAGGGGTTTCTGTACTAGATGCAGATGTATCCGGTCAGATGCGTGAAGGTTGGATGCCGCCAAACTCTCCTATTCAAGGCAAAGGTTTAGGGGGTACTGAATTATCAGATATGGCTGAAAGCTACCAGTTTTATAATGCAGCGCTTAAAGTTCAATTAACTGATCATTTTTCTTTCGGCTTAATCTATGATCAGCCTTTTGGCGCAAAGGCTAAATATTCAACTACTGATGCCAACTATTCTGACATCGGTACAGGCCAATCAGCACTAAAAGAGTCAGGCGCTTTCTTTGCGGGCGGTGAAGGTACTGAAGTGGATGTAAGCACTCAAAACCTATCAATGATTTTTGGATTCCAACCTAATGAGAATTGGAATATCTACGCAGGCCCAGTGTACCAAACCGTTAAAGGTAATATTAAACTACGTGGTGCAGCCTATGGTCCCTACGGCAGCGCGCTTTGTCCAGTTATGTGTTCAGGTCTCGCAACTGGTCCAGATAAAACACCATTTAAAGGTTATGATGCAAGTGTTGGCGAAGATTCTGCTGTAGGCTGGTTAGCAGGCGCAGCATTCCAAATTCCAGAAATTGCACTTAAAGCTTCTGTAACTTACCGTTCTGAAATTGATCATGATATCAATATCGACGAAACTTTAGGCTATGTCACCAATACTTTAGTATCTGGCCGCTTCCCTCCACTACAGGCTAGTAATATTAATGCCATCAATGCAAGCTCTGGCAATACCCAAATTACAACACCCCAGTCTGTAAACTTAGACCTTCAATCCGGCATCATGGAAAATACTGTTGCTTTTGCACAAGTACGTTGGGTAGATTGGTCGAGTTTTGCAATTCGTCCCTACAAGTTTGGTCAATTATCCTCTCAGTTAACTCAAGCAGTAGCTGGTACTCCACGTGGGTTTGACTTAATCGCTTATGAAAAAGATCAAATTTCTGCAAACGTGGGGGTAGGCCGTAAATTCAATGATCAATGGGCAGGTACAGTGATGGTGGGTTGGGACTCTGGCGCAGGTAATCCTGTCTCCACTTTAGGACCAACTGAAGGCTATTGGAGCCTAGGTTTGGGTGGTCAATTTAGCCCAACTCCCCAAACATTTATTCAAGCTGGAGTTAAATACTTCTGGTTAGGGGATGCTAAATCACAAGTTGCATCAGACTTTGGCACAGACAACTATGCAGCTAATTTTGAAGACAATGATGCAATCGGCTACAGCATGAAAATTGGTTATCGCTTCTAATTTACATCACAAAAATCAGGATTAAACAAGAAAGGGCGCCATGAGCGCCCTTTCTTGTTAACCTAAAAAATTAAGCTGGAATATCACGTACCGACGCATTACGAATCGCTTCTTTTAATGCATCATAACCATTGATTGGCGGAAACTGTGGAAACTCAGCAATCACATTTTCAGGTGCATCAAACAGAAAACCATGATCTGCTTCACCTAGCATAGTGGTATCATTATAGGAATCACCTGCTGCAATCACACGGAAGTTCAGGCCATGCAGAGCTTTTACAGCCTGACGCTTTTGGTCCGGCTGACGTAATTTATAGTCTGTGATCATGCCATTACCATCTGTTTCCAGTTTATGACAGAAAATAGTTGGCCAGCCCAATTGCTTCATTAAAGGATGGGCAAATTCATAGAAGGTATCTGACAAAATAATCAGCTGGAAATGTGTACTTACCCACTCTACAAATTCTTTTGCCCCTTCAAAAGGTCCCATCTCCGCAATCACGGCCTGAATATCATCCAGACCTAAACCATGCTGTTTAAGAATA
Source organism: Acinetobacter sp. RF15B (assembly GCF_007558235.1). Taxonomy (NCBI): domain Bacteria; kingdom Pseudomonadati; phylum Pseudomonadota; class Gammaproteobacteria; order Moraxellales; family Moraxellaceae; genus Acinetobacter; species Acinetobacter sp. RF15B. The sequence continues at coordinate 142,987 of NZ_VLSR01000004.1, forward strand.
TTCAGACGCTGAGTCATAAGTACATCATAGTCAGGAATATCGCGTGTCGTTGCTTCAAGCTCCTTGATGCCGGTTTTTTTTGCAAAGTTAATCCAAATTTCTGGAACCAGAACGCCTTCTAAATCTAGACATACGACTTCCATGACTATCCCCTTTGAACGGTATTAAAAAAATCAGTCTTATGATAGCTGAAGAAATAAATTTTGCACTGCTCTTTTTAAAATCTATTTTCCTCATAAGTATTTATTTTTTAGTGCTAAGTCCTTTAAGTGAAGTCTATTAAAATGCCTATAAATTAAATTAGTTGATAGGCCGCGTCACTTCCAGGCCTATGTTGCCAGGACTCTTATGACCAAAATCCCGACTATTGATATGGTGGATGCGCTGGCATCCGAATATGCAGATAAATCACCGAGTGAAATTTTGGCGCTTGCGCTAAATCAATCTGGCGAGATTGCGATTTCCTTTTCAGGTGCAGAAGATGTAGTTCTGATTGATATGGCCTCACATCTGGGCAAGCCGTTCCGGGTATTTAGTCTCGATACCGGCCGCCTACATGCCGAAACGTACCAGTTTATTGAGCAGGTTCGCAAACACTATCATATTGATATTGAAATCTGCTTTCCGGAAACTGAAGCCGTTCAACAACTGACCACAACAAAGGGTATGTTTAGTTTTTATCAAGATGGTCATCAGGAATGTTGTGGGATTCGCAAGGTTCAGCCTTTACGTAAAAAACTGGCGACGCTGGATGGCTGGATTACCGGGCAGCGCAAAGACCAGAGTCCGGGCACCCGTCAGGAAATCCCAGTGGTACAGGCGGATCTCGGCTTTTCTGGCCCCGGCAAACAGCTGATCAAATATAATCCGCTAGCAAACTGGTCAAGCGCCGATATATGGAGTTATATCCGCATGATGGAGATTCCTTATAATTCGCTACATGAAAAAGGCTTTATTTCAATTGGCTGTGAGCCATGTACCCGCCCTGTACTTCCAAACCAGCATGAACGTGAAGGTCGCTGGTGGTGGGAAGAAGCCACTCATAAGGAATGCGGTTTGCATGCCGACAATTTAAAAAAATAATCTGGTAAAAACCACCGCCTTGTCGGTGGTTTTTTTGTAAACCTATCCGCTACATAAAAGTACTCCTTTTATGTATGTGGCAAAATCGCTATACTTTATCTTACGATACCAATAATTCTAACAAGGTTGCTTGCACAAAAGCAGCTGAAGAAAATGCAGTGAGGCAATCTACGCTATGCGTCCATTACATCCGATTGATTTTATTTTTTTAACTTTAGAAAAACGCCAGCAACCCATGCATGTCGGCGGATTATTTCTGTTTCAAATCCCTGAGCATGCACCCGCCTCTTTTATTCAAGACTTAGTGAGCGATATTCGTAATTCAAAATCTTCTCCGATTCCCCCTTTTAATAATTACTTAAACGGCCTATTTTGGGACGAAGATGAAGAATTTGATCTTGAGCATCATTTTCGGCATATCGCTCTGCCTAAACCTGGACGTATTCGTGAATTACTCAGCTATATTTCCCAGGAACATAGCGCACTGATTGATCGGGCCAAGCCTTTATGGACTTGTCACATTATTGAAGGCATTGAAGATAACCGTTTTGCCATGTATTTCAAAATACATCATGCCATGGTAGATGGCATTGCCGGAATGCGTCTAGTCGAAAAATCCCTGTCCCACGATCCGGATGCAAAAAGTATTGTACCTCCCTGGTGTGTACAGGGCCCACGGGCTAAACGTTTAATGACCCCGAAGGTGAGCCGGCTAAAAAATATCCTGCGGACTATTAAAGGACAGCTTGAATGTACTCCACGGGTCGCTTACGAGCTGTCTCAGACCATAATGAAAGATATGGGACGCAATCCCGACTATGTATCCAGTTTTCAGGCTCCCTGTTCTATTTTAAACCAGCGGGTCAGCTCCTCGCGCCGTTTTGCCGCCCAATCTTTTGAATTTTCACGCCTGCGTCACATTTCCAAAGCGTTAGGGGTGACCATTAATGATATTGTACTGGCGATTTGCTCAGGCGCCTTACGTGAATATCTGCTCAGCCAGAATGCACTACCTAAAAAGCCTCTGATTGCCATGGTACCAGCTTCAGTACGCAGCGATGACTCCGATCTTTCCAATCGGATTACCATGATTCTGGCAAATCTCGGTACGCATAAAGATGACCCACTGGAGCGTCTAGACATTGTACGCCGCAGCGTATTAAATGCCAAAGAACGTTTTAAACGCATGAATGCCAATCAGATTTTAAACTATAGTGCATTTATTTATGGTGCAGCCGGTTTAAATATTGCATCGGGTTTAATGCCTAAACGTCAGGCGTTTAATCTGGTCATTTCAAATGTTCCAGGACCGCAAGAGCCACTTTACTGGAATGGCGCGCGTCTGGAAGCCCTCTACCCTGCCTCGATTATATTGGACGGTCAGGCACTGAATATCACGATGACCAGCTATCTGGACAAACTTGAAGTCGGCCTCACTGCCTGCCGTAATGCCTTACCGAAAATGCAAAACCTGCTGACTCATCTAGAAGAAGAAATTCAACGTTTTGAGCAACTCATAGAGAGCTAATCCCCCCTGAAGTTACAAGCGGTAGCTTAATTGCCTCCCCTACAGAAAGACATTAACTCAACAATTTGGCATTAAGCACTTTTGCCAATCCCGCAAAGACAAATAAAGGGATCTGATCGATCCCTTTAGTTATTGATTTACATCAAGTGAATTATTTTTATACAGAAAATAAAATCGTTAAACTTGAATTAACCCTTAATAGTACGACACTGTTTTAATAACTGATGGCATACCGTACGAATCATAGAAGCAGTAATCTGAACTTCATTACCGCGCTCATCAACAATATATCCAGCATGAACAGTTTTTGGTTCTAGTACATGTTTTAGGCTTTTATTTACAACCGCTTTACTCATACTCATCATATACTCCTTTTGCTAAGCCTAGAACGGGGAGAAATGGCTTTGGCTAATTTGATGTTTCTAGTATTGTAAATCTCGACCCAATTGTAAAATTCCAGATGTAACAAGTGTTTAACGATATTCTGTTACAATTTCAGCTCAGAATGATATCGTATTGCTCTTGCGTATATAAATTTTCCACTTGGAACTTAATCACGCGATTAATAAAATGCTCAAGATCAGCGACTGCTGGTGCTTCTGCAGTTAACAAGCGATCAATCACCGCAGGATGAGCAACGACAGTAAAGCCACTCTGTGACTCATATGCCCGTGCATAACGCAGAATTTCCCTAAATATTTCGTAACACACTGACTCTGCTGTTTTGACATAACCTCGCCCTTGGCAGGTTGGACATGCTTCACATAATAAATGCTCTAAAGATTCCCGGGTACGCTTTCGGGTCATTTCCACCAGACCCAATTCAGACACCTGGGTAATTTTGGTCTTGGCATAATCCCGTTCCAGCATACGCTCAAACTGCTTCATAACCTCTTCACGATGCTGGGCTTCCTGCATATCAATGAAATCAATAATGATAATTCCACCCAGATTACGCAAGCGCAGTTGACGTGCAATGACCTGGGTAGCCTCCATATTGGTTTTGAATACGGTATCTTCCAGGGAACGGCCACCGACATAAGAACCGGTATTGATGTCAATCGTAGTCATGGCCTCAGTCTGATCAATCATTAGATAGCCACCAGATTTGAGTGCGACACGGGTCTGCAAGGCCTTTTGCAAATCCTCTTCAACATTGTACAAGTCAAAAATAGGACGTTCACCTGGATAATGCAGCAAACGATCCTTCATGCTCGGCACGAATTCTTCGACAAACTCTTGCAACTTGCTATGAATTTCACGTGAATCAATATAGATTTTGGCGGTATTCTCATTTGCCAGATCACGAATCACCCGCTCAGGTAAAGGGAGTTCTTCAAAAATCAGTGAAGGGACTGCAATGACTTTTTGTTTACGCTGAATATATTCCCAGAGCTTGGCCAGATAAGCCATATCCTGAGCAATAGCGGCCTCTTCAATCCCTTCGGCAGCCGTGCGTACAATGACTGAACCCGGAAGCTTATATTCACCCTGAATATGCTCAATGATAGAACGTAAACGGTTGCGCTCATCTTCAGATTCAATCCGTTGGGATACTCCGATATGATTGCCATACGGCATCAGCACCAGATAACGTGAAGGAATCGAAAGGTCGGTAGAAAGACGCGCACCTTTGGTGCCCAACATGTCTTTCATAACCTGAACGGTAAGAATTTGTCCCGGTTGCAGCAGCTCAAATACATTTGGTGTAGGCTGATTGCGCGGCCAGACCATGTCATTAATGTGCAAAAAGGCAGTTCTAGACAGGCCGATATCGACAAAAGCGGCTTGCATGCCAGGCAGAACCCGGACCACTTTGCCTTTATAAATATTTCCAACCAGACCACGCTTGGCCGTGCGCTCGACAAACAGTTCATTGACTGTGCCGTTTTCAATTAACGCAACGCGGCATTCCATTGGCGTGACGTTAATCAACAATTCGTCAGACATAACAACACTCAAAACATTATAAAAATTCTTTTTTATCAGTAGTTAATTTAGTGCCTTAACTCTCTGTAATAACTGTACTGTTTCATAAAGGGGCAATCCCACCACATTGGAATAACTGCCCTGAATGCCTGGAATATAGCGTGCGGCAATGCCCTGAATTGCATAAGCACCTGCTTTTCCTACCGGCTCACTGCTTGCCCAATAACTTTCCATATCCTGGACACTCAGTATCTGAAATTCAACCTGGGTTCTGACAACTATACTGTATTTTTCATCTTTTGTACGCACACACACCCCAGTGTAAACATCATGCCACCGACCTGAGATTTTTGTCCACATTTCAATCGCATGCTGTTTTGATGCGGGTTTACCCAAAATTTCATCATCGACGCCTAAACTGGTATCTGCGGCGATGATAATTGCTTCTGGAAAACGCTCCGCCACGGCATCAGCCTTGGCCCGTGCCAGACGTTCCACATAGGCTGCGACGGACTCGCCTGCATGCACAGATTCGTCGATATCCGGACTATAAATATCAAAGCTCAGTCCAAGTTGCTGTAACAACTCGCGACGTCGCGGCGAGCTAGAAGCAAGAATTATATGCGCCATTTCTTCAACATATAGTAAAGGACAGGCCAGACCAGAATACTGGTCAGCACTGGAATCCAGTGCCGGGCAAAGGAAAACTGTACGCTGGCTAAAATCTGGGCAAAAAAGATCAGCATCAGATGGGCCACAATGGCAATTGCAGTGATGATCCACAAATTGGAAAAGGTCAAAATACGGCGTTCACGGGTCAGGAAACGTGCCAGAAAAGCGATAAGTATAAAACTGAGTGCATTAAGCCCCAAAGGAGCATCCAGCAACAAGTCCGCAAAAATACCGGTCGCAAAAGCAAACCAGATCCCGCACCAGGTGGGCTGACACAATACCCAGAACAGCATCACCATCAGCATAAACAGCGGACGCCAGCCCGACAAGGTATAGGACAAGGGATAAACCATCAAGATCGAAGCGAGGATTACCGATATTACAATTGCCAGAAAAGGATCACGCTGTGTTCTTGATTTCATCTTAGCGATTGACATGCGGCTGCTCCATCGCCAGTGAGTCGGAGAATAACACCACCACATGATGCCCGCCCGCAAGCTGCGCTGCCGGAATCATGTCAATTTGGGCAAACTCGCCTGAATTATGCCGTTGGACTTTAGCCACCGTCCCCACCAGATAACCGGCCGGAAAATGCTGGCCCAACCCGGAGCTATATACTTTTTCTCCAACCTTGATGTTGGCACTGGTCGGTACATATTCCATCTTTAAACGTCCCAGATCGCCCGTACCGGATACAATCGCACGCATGCCAGTACGTTCCAGACGTACGGACAGCGAATGCTCTTTATCAGACAGCAACATTACCCGGCTACTATGTGGATAGACACTGATAATCTGCCCCATGATGCCTTTATCATCCAATACGGTCTGCCCTACTTTCAGGTCATTTCTGGAACCACGGTTGATCACGATAATATGCCGCAGGGGGTCGGCATCTGTGCCAATCACCTCGGCAATTTCCATGCGTCCATCAATAATCAGCGGTGTATCCAGCAGACCACGTAAACGGGTATTTTCGGCAGAAAGCTCGGCAATTTTTTGCAGTCGGACTTGGGCCTGCAACAGCTCAGCCTGCATCGCGGTATTTTCACGACGCAGTTGTGCTTCAGATTTGGTTTGTTGATTCAGCCATTCTCGCGATAGTACCGGATAGCTGGCCACGGCATAAATCGGATTATAAGCCGCGTACAAGACATCCCGTGCAGGTTGGACCACATGTGGCATGCGCCAGTCAAAGAACAGCACTACCAGACAGGTGACCAATGCAATGATAAAAGAGCGAAAAGATGGCGGTTGTCGAGAAAACAGATGTGCTTGCACCCGCCGAATCCTTGTCTTAGCCTACAAATAACATGTCGTGATTTGGATTATCGAAGAACTCGAGTACCTTGCCACCACCACGGGTCACGCATGACAGTGGATCTTCAGCAACCACTACAGGCAGGCCGGTTTCCTTGGCTAACAACTTGTCAAGGTTACGGAGCAATGCGCCACCGCCTGTTAACACAATACCGCGTTCAGCAATGTCCGAAGACAGTTCTGGTGGAGTTTGTTCAAGCGCAGATTTGACTGCTGAGACAATATTTTGTAGGGGATCAGAAATGGCCTGAGTGACTTCATCCGAATTCACCACAATCGCACGTGGCACACCTTCTGCGAGGTTACGGCCGCGGACTTCAATTTCCAGTGGCTTTTCACCTTCATCTGGCAATGCCATACCCACTTCTTTCTTGATCACTTCAGCTGTGGTTTCACCAATCACGCAGCCATGTGCCTTACGCACGTAGTTGATGATCTGCTCATCGAATACATCACCGCCGATACGCAGCGAATCTGCATAGACACAGCCTTGTAGCGAGATGATGGCGATTTCAGTCGTACCCCCACCAACATCAACCACCATGGAACCACAGGCCTGCTCAACCGGCATACCTGCACCAATTGCCGCTGCCATCGGCTCTTCAATCAGACGGACTTCACGCGCACCGGCATTATATACCGCCTCGCGGATCGCCCGGCGTTCAACCAGAGTCGATTTACATGGCACACAGACCACGACACGCGGTGCTGGCGGAAATAAACGTTTTTCGTGTACCTTACCAATGAACTGATTTAACATGGTTTCGGTCACTTCAAAATCTGCAATTACACCATCTTTCATCGGACGAATTGCAGAGATATTTGCAGGCGTACGACCGAGCATTTGTTTCGCGTCAAGACCTACAGCAGCAACAATTTTATGTGAACCGCTATGACGGATGGCTACAACCGTCGGTTCATTTAATATAATGCCTCGTCCTGGCGCATAAATAAGTGTATTTGCAGTACCTAAATCAATAGCGAGATCTGGCGAAAACAAGCCTATTAGTCGTTTTAGAATCACGGGGACGTTCTCAGTTAAACTTTATATGGACGCAAGGTGGCCACTTTAACTAAATGTGATGATTTGGACAAGTCAATCGCTTATCATAACGCATGATAATTTGAATTTTTTAATACTGATTAGGTAATATTATGTCTACATCGGATGCACAGTCTTCTGCAGATTTAAATGCAGAAACAGTTTCAGCTATTGCCCACCTCGCAAGGTTATCTCTTAATGATACGCAATCTGCTGAATATGCTCAAAGTTTAAATAAAATTTTAGGCATGATGGAAACCCTGAAAGGCATCGATACAGACGGTGTTGAGCCGCTAAAAAGCCCTTTCGATCACCCGCAGCCATTACGTGAAGATGTCGTGTCGGAAAGCAATCATCGCGAGCAGTACCAGGCCATTGCCCCTGCAGTTCAGGACGGCTTATATCTCGTCCCGCGCGTAATTGAGTAATTACTACCCAGTTCATTCTTTTTATTAAATTAAACGTAAAGAATTATTTCTCATGACAGATTTACATCGCTTATCCATTCGTGAACTTAGTGAAGGCCTGGCCAATGCCCAGTTTTCATCCCGCGAATTAACTGCACATTATTTAAAGCGCATTGAAAAGATTGATGCTCAGGTGAAGTCTTATGTGACTGTCACTGCTGAACAAGCCTTAGCGCAAGCCGATGCCGCAGATGCGGCCATTAAAGCCGGAAATGCAACCGCACTGACCGGGATTCCGATTGCACACAAAGATATTTTCTGTACCCAAGGCATTAAAACCACTGCCGGTTCTAAAATGCTGGACAATTTTATCTCTCCTTACGACGCAACCGTTGTAGCGAAAGCTAAAGCTGCGGGCCTGGTGACGCTTGGTAAAGTGAACATGGACGAGTTTGCCATGGGTTCAACTTCCGAGTCATCTTACTTTGGCGCGACCAAAAACCCTTGGGCTTTAGATCATGTTCCAGGTGGTTCTTCAGGTGGTTCTGCTGCGGTTGTAGCGGCTGATCTGGCACCCTTCGCAACCGGTACTGATACAGGTGGTTCAATCCGTCAGCCCGCCTCTTTCTGTGGTCTGACTGGTCTGAAACCGACTTATGGCCGGGTATCGCGTTTCGGTATGATCGCGTACGCATCATCACTGGACCAAGGCGGCCCAATAGCACGTTCGGCTGAAGACTGTGCTTATCTGATGAACGTGATGGCCGGTCATGATGCTAAAGACTCTACTTCAATCAATAAAGAAGTAGATGATTATGTAGCAAACCTCAATGGCACATCAGTCAAAGGCTTACGCATTGGTATTCCAAAGCAGTACTTCAATGTTGAAGGTTTGGCTGCCGATGTGAAGGCACGTGTTGAAGAATCCTTAAAAAAACTGGAAGACATGGGCGCCATTCTGGTTGAGATTGATCTCAACATGACTGAAAGCTATGTACCGACCTACTACCTGATCGCACCTGCCGAAGCTTCTTCAAACTTATCTCGCTATGACGGCGTGCGTTATGGCTACCGTGCAGAGAATCCTGTGGACTTGATGGACTTGTACAAACGCTCACGCTCTGAAGGTTTTGGTGCTGAAGTACAACGCCGTATCCTGATCGGGACCTATGCTCTGTCGGCGGGTTATTACGATGCTTACTATGTAAAAGCGCAAAAAGTCCGTCGCCTGATCCAGCAAGACTTCTTAAAAGCCTTTGAAAATGTAGATGTGATTGCTGCACCATCTGCACCAACTACAGCTTATAAGATTGGTGCTAATCTAAGCCCAACGGAAATGTATTTGGGTGATATCTATACCCTCGCAGTGAACCTGGCAGGTCTTCCTGCGATTAACGCGCCTGTTGGTTTTGACCAAGACCACTTGCCAGTTGGCTTACAACTGATTGGTAACTACTGGTCAGAATCTCAATTGTTGTCTGTGGTCCATCAGTACCAGCAAGCCACAGACTGGCATACCGAACGCGCGGCAATTGCTGAGGAGAACGCATAATGGCTCAAGCTCAAAAAAAACCAAAGTCAAATTTAATTGATGGCTGGGAAGTTGTCATTGGGATCGAAATCCATACGCAACTGGCGACCAAATCTAAAATCTTCTCGGGTTCTTCTACTGAATTCGGTCAAGATCCAAATACCCAAGCCAGTTTGGTGGACCTTGCTATGCCGGGCGTACTACCGGTATTGAACAAGGAAGTGGTTGATCTTGCCATTCGCTTTGGTTTGGGAATTGATGCTTATATCGACCAGGCTTCTGTATTTGCACGTAAAAACTACTTTTACCCAGATTCGCCTAAAGGCTACCAGATCAGCCAGATGGACAACCCGATTGTGGGCCTCGGTCATATCGATATCCAGCTGGACGATGGCACAGTTAAACGCATTGGCGTAACACGTGCGCATTTAGAGGAAGATGCAGGTAAATCGATTCATGACCAGTTTGAAGGCATGTCTGGTATCGATTTAAACCGTGCCGGTACACCGCTGCTTGAAATCGTATCTGAACCGGATATGCGTTCGGTCGAAGAAGCAGTGGCTTATATTAAAGCCATTCATACACTGGTACGCTGGTTAGGTATTTCTGACGGTAACATGGCGGAAGGTTCGTTCCGTGCCGACTGTAACGTGTCGTTACGCCGTCCGGGTCAACCGTTTGGTACCCGTTGCGAGCTGAAAAACCTGAACTCATTCCGTTTCATTGAACAGGCGATTAATGTTGAAATTGAGCGTCAAATGGAAATTCTCGAATGGGACGGCACCATTGATCAGGAAACGCGTCTGTTTGACCCGGTGAAGATGGAAACCCGTTCTATGCGCTCGAAAGAAGAAGCGAACGATTACCGTTACTTCCCTGACCCAGACTTGTTACCTGTGATCATTGCAGACGAGCAAATTGAAGCCATTAAAGCAACCATGCCTGAACTTCCTGCGGCACGTCGTGCGCGTTTCGTGGCGGACTTTGGTGTGACTGAGTACGATGCTCATGTGCTTACACTAACGCGTGAAATGTCAGAGTTCTACGAAGAAGTTGTCGCTGCTGCTGGTGGTGCTGCACAAGGTAAGATTGCTGCAAACTGGGTCATGGGTGAATTCTCAGGGGCACTCAACAAAGCAGGCTTAGATTTAGCCGATTCTCCTGTATCTGCGGAGAAACTTGGCGGCATGATCGCGCGTATTGTGGACAACACCATTAGTGGTAAGATCGCGAAACAGGTATTCGGTTTCATGTGGGACGAAGGCAAAACTGCGGACGAGATTATTGCTGAGAAAGGCTTGAAACAGGAAACTGATACAGGTGCGATTGAAGCGATTATTAAGGAAGTGCTTGCTGCCAACGAGAAGATGGTTGAAGAATATAAATCTGGTAAAGATAAAGCGTTCAACGGTCTGGTTGGTCAAGTAATGAAAGCGTCTAAGGGTAAAGCTAACCCTGCTCAAGTGAATGAATTGATGAAGAAATTGATTGGTTAATCTGATTTTTCTTTAAAAGAAAACCCGCTTTAGAGCGGGTTTTTTTATTCTATATAATGAGTGTTTAATAAGGCTTCAGAAGTTTGTGAAACATGACGCCTACTTCTTCTTATAATATTTTTCAACGTTTCTATGCCTTGTAAGAAAGTGAATAAATGACTCGAATCTAGAAGTAAAAGTGTTGTCTTCCTACCTGAGGCTTCCTTAATCGCTTGACAAGAATAACCAGACATCGAAACAAAGATACCCATTGTGTTGTCAGCCATTTTATCAATTTTAGCTTTAAAACTATCAATATCCCCAGATCCTGTTTGGTTTTTCGTAAACTTTAATTCAACTAAGTAAGTAGTCCCATCTATCGTTAATGAACCATCTATTTGTCGGCCATCTACTTTATACGGTCTCCTACATTGAATATCTGAGTAATCCAAGGCTTCATAAAACCATTTTTCAAAATCATATCCCCCTTGTTGAGTGCCGACTGATGGTAATAGGCCATGAAGTTGCTGTTGTAGCCCCTCTCTATCAACAAGTGACTTTCTAATTTCTTTTTGGATTTCTTTAAGGTTCTCTTTTGTCTTTTGCTTTTGTTCTTCCGCTTTGAGTTCATCTAATTTATGATTTATATAAGATCTCAATTCTATAATAGACTTATGTGCTTGCTGTATTTTTAGATCTGAATCTTCAAATCCTCGAAGATCAGGAAAAGTTCTTTGTTCAGATAATTCATGAGCCCATTTAAGCACAACAGATTTACCTTTCTGATTTTTTGATAGGGCAGTAAACAACCTATCTAAAAATTCACGTTTTGTTTCTCCAACTCCCCAACTTGAAATTATATGCTCGCTTATACCTGTATTTCTTAAAAAACTCTTTAAGGTTTGTTTTCTCCAAAAAGATCTTAATAATGCTTCGTATACAAGTAAAATTAAACGTGCATTAACATCCTGTTCAGCAATCCCCATATAAATTTCGCCTCTTTGTATTAATCAGCTATGGATTAAATTATAACCCACAAAATAGTAAAACTTAAAAATCAAAGGGAGAAAGATTATCATTTAATTTCCATAACTTTAATCATAGAATTAATCTAAATATTTCACACCAAAAACAACATGACTATCAAAGATAGTATCTTCTATCGCCGGACTCAAACTTAGGACTTATTAACGTCGCCAATCACTTTAAATCCTCCTTTGAGAAGGGGGAGACTTGTCATGTTCTCAATTTAATAAGCGAAATTCCCTCTCCTGAGCGAGTTTTACAGCACTGCTTTTAAAACGAAGCGCAAGTGAGGGTTAGGGAGAGGTATTTCTAAAAAAGAAACACAAGCGAGGATTAGGTAGAGGATTACTATTTATACTATAAACTCAAAAACACTTAAGAAAAACAAAAATGACAACCGAACTCTTACTTACCATCATTCAAGTAGTAATTGACATATTCGCAGTTGTTATTGTCTTTTTGCTCATTGTTCCTAAAAACTGTAAATGGCTCTCTGAAATAAAACCTGAACCCCGTAGAAAACAACGCGGATAGATTTTCCTATGGAGCTGAAGTGATCTTCTCCCCCATTTACTGGCTGATTAAAATCATCATCGCTATCTTCAAATAAACTCAAAAACCACTTATTCCTCTCACATCGACCCTAACTTATTCCACACATCCGGTGTCAAAAATGTCATCACCAATTTATTTAAATCAATATATCGTACCACGCCCTTGAGCTGCTCTTTCACTGCTGGAGTTTTTAGAATTTCTTCACCCGTAATACTGCCTAGCTCCTGAAAACTATTACCGACAGCTGGCAAGCCTTCTGCCTGAATCACTGCTTTGGTCTGTGCCGAACATTGTTCAACTAAAATACGCTGTAATACCGATGCCAGATTTCGATCCAGACTTTCTCGCTGCTGTGCAGACACATTGCTAAAACCTTTCAGGTCTGGATGTGCAGACAATGCCACAAAAGTCCATTGCAACACCATCGTCTTATCCGTTGTTGTGGTCGATTTCACCAGACAATCACTCAACTGATCCACCGTTGGCCCGGCCGATGCAAGTTGAGTTGCACCGCATAAAGCAAGCGCCATGACAGCAGCACAGCCCATACGGGAAAATGTGTGGCGAACAGCCGTGAATACACTACGAGACATCAGGCAAACTCCTATTAACAATGAATTCTTTGTATCACAAACCGCCTCTGCTCACCTGTTATCCATCTGTAAAAATAAATATTATTCTTTTACTTAGCTCAAAATTCCATGATTTTAAGAACTATTTTTATTCGACCAAAGAAGGTTTCCATTTTCTTATCACTGTCACCTACTTATGCTAAGGTTCGCTAAAACAGTAAAAGTATACTTTTCGAGGGGAAAAACATGTCTAAGCAAATTCTGATGCTGGTTGGCGACTATGCCGAAGATTATGAAACTATGGTGCCATTTCAGTTTCTGACTGGCCTAGGCTATACCGTGCATGCAGTGTGTCCTGACAAAAAAGCGGGAGATAGCATTGCAACAGCCATTCATGACTTTGAAGGCGAGCAAACTTATAGCGAAAAACGCGGTCATAACTTTGCCATTAACTATGATTTTACTGCGGTAAATTCACGGGAGTATGTGGGACTGGTCATTCCTGGTGGACGTGCGCCTGAATACTTGCGTATGAATGATCGTGTGGTCGAGATTGTGCGTGAATTTGATGCAGCACAAAAACCGATTGCTGCGGTGTGTCATGGCGCGCAGCTTTTAGCCGCTGCTGATGTATTAAAAGGCCGTGTCTGTTCTGCTTATCCTGCTTGCGCTGCTGAAGTGAAATTGGCAGGCGGTCAATATGCCGACATTGCTGTTACTGAAGCGGTTACCGATGGTCATCTGGTTACTGCGCCTGCATGGCCTGCTCACCCGGCTTGGATGGCACAATTTGTTAAAGCTTTAGGCGCCACCATTCGCCTTTAATGCTTTATGCCAAAGATTCTAAACTTGCTGGACTCTAAGCGGGTTTAGAATCTTTCCTATCATAATTGCAACTGCTTAAACCTCATTGATCAAGAAAAACATCTAATTGATTTGCTTCAGCATATTCTTCGCACCACTATGATTATAGTGAGTCGCCAAGTTTTGCAACACTCGCTTGGCCTGAGCTTTAGAGTTCGGGAAGCGATTCGCATAAGCAGGAATACCATTCAGGCAGCGCGCCACCAGCATTCCCGACTCGGTATATACCCGGGTGCCTTCTGTTCCTTGTAACTTGCCATAATTATAAGCACGTTGCGCATTATTACAGGCATTGTTCAGGTTTTTACCGCTATTAATATCACGACGGGCTACCACATAGAGCTTCATCTGCTGCTGTTGTGGCGTTTCCACTTTACGGCGCGTTACAACTGCAGGCTGTTCTAGAGGTACTTTACTTTCTTGTTTATCTGTTTCTTTTTTATCAACATCAGCTTTCTCGACCTCTTTCACGGTAGTTTTAGCTTCTGCTTTATCATTGCCCGGTTTCCTGGCTTTAGAGGCGGTCTTATGAGCCTGATAAAAATTATGCGCTTCATTCAACGTGAACATCTGTGTCAATAAACGTACTGCCCGCGTGCCCTTCTTATCCTGCTGGCGCTCGGAAACAGGCTCAATCGATACAATCCAGTTTTTTTGTGCCTGGCTCGACAGATGGCACTGATAGGCACCAATCCCTTGGGTGACATAACGATTTTTATTTAGACTGCTTCTTTGGGCATTCTCTTTGACCAGACTTAGGCGGCTTCGATGTAACAGGGAAAACTTCCCGCCCTGTTCATGACAATACTGGCTGAGGACGGTACGGGGATATAAAGATTGCGGTTCCAGGTGCTGTCTGGCTGCGTCCCATACATAGACATACTCTTTTGCCTGACCATTTTCTAAGTTTAAATTTTTTTTGACAATCACTTCTTGAGGGCTAACAAAAGGGTGCAAAGCCTTGGGTTTTGAGGGCATCATACTATTACAGCCCGCTAAAATTATTGTACTTATTGTTAGAATGATGAATTTTAATTGCACAGCAAACATCTCAACCCGGATTAAGCTATAACATATAGCAAATACAAAAAAACAACAATCACAAGATATTGATAAATATCGGAATTAAAGTAAACATTCGCACAGATCATCGCCAAAGGTGTTAAATATGACAACCTTTGTTTTATAAAAATGGATTTTGTTAACATTTTAATGGTTCATCAATCGGACAAATCACTGTATTTAAATTTTAACCACAACCTGCTCACCTAAAGACCGAAGAAACGAGTTGTTCGGTTATCCATTCTAAATATACTCAAGATCTTTTTATTATTTTATTAAAGATGAACATTGATTCACTTCTTCTATATCCTCTAGATGAGATTAAAAAATTGAATCATTTCAAATATGTAAAATTCTTATTTTATATACACCCAGTATGTAAATTAAAATAGCAGTCATACTGATCTCTCAGACACGAGATAAGAGAAAACAGTTGAATTTGTTGGCTCATTTTCTCGCTTTCTCCTGAAAAATAAAAAAAGGCCACACTTTGAATGTTTGGCCTTAAAATTAAATATTTTAAAACTCATTTATTTAATATGAGATTCAAACGCTTTCAAACGTTTATAGATCGACAAGAGTTCAATAATCGTCGGCCAAGACATAATCAGGTATTGAAAAGACTCGCGAACTTTGCCAAAAACATTCATGATTTGCATCATTAAGCCCAGCGTAATCGTGCCCGCAGCAATACTTGGGAACAAAATAAATAGTCCGTAAATATTATCGAGCTGCAAATACCAGATCCGCACCATATTGAAATAGGCATAATGGAAATATAAACGGAAATAGTTCCAGCGTACCCGGCTAAAAAGTTCCTGCAAGGTCAAAGGATGGGCACGATCTTCATAATCTTCGCCGTAAACTAGCTCTTTTCGATAGGCAGCTTCTACTTTCTGGTTATTAAATTCCAGTCCTGGCAGCTTCATGCCAACGATTATCAAGATCACCGTTCCCAGTGCCGCCCAACCAATTGATGCCCACACCAAACTATGTTGAATCTCCCCGACAAAAGGCAAAACTTTTACATGCGAGGACAGTTGGTACAAAACAGGCAAAAAAGCCATTAATAACATAAGGGATTCAATCAGGGAAACACTAAGCTGCTCGGTGGTCTTGGCAAAACGCATGGTATCTTCCTGAATACGCTGTGATGCCCCTTCAATATGACGCAGTTTTTCCCAGTGTGCAGTGTAATAATCATTCATTGCAGTACGCCAGCGGAATACATAATGGCTGACAAAAAACAGGTTAAAGACTGCCAGCGTGACATAAATCATGGCAATATAAATAAAGGTCAATGCCTCCTGGTAAAGAAACTTTACATCCCCTCCACCTTGACTGAGCATATTCTGAATCTGGTTATAAAACGGATTATACCATTCGTTCAGCACCACATTGACCTGTACGCCAAACCAGATATTAAACAGGATAAAAGCTGATCCCCAGACGGACCAGCGCTGCCATGGGTGATGAGCTTTAAACCGCCAAAACAAAGCAAACAAAGTGGTAGCGACAAAGAACCATAGATAAAACCAGATAAATTTCGGGGTCCAGAAGCGGTTAATTCCAATAGGAAGAGTTGCATCCTGATACCCTTGTGCCAAGCCGAGATACCCCCCCCAGCCTGAACCACCGCTATGCCAAAGGCCGAGATTGATTAGAAACCACAAGACCAGACTGCTGAAAAACCAGACCGGTTGCGGAAAAAATGACTTGAACATAGAGGTATAACTCTCCTTTTATCTCTGGTTCAGAAATGAAGCACAGTGTATTCTTATTTTTAGCTTGAGAACCTGCGACAGCATTATTTTTCAATTTAATGCAAAAAACAACAGATGAATATAAAACATTAATGCCTTAAATATAATTTATTCTTTTAGATTAAATTTATTCTAAATACAGGGGGGTGTTGGCACTTGGTCGAGCTGGGCGACAAAATATATGCTGAGCTAGACGAGACAGAAAACCCAGTCACTCTCCATGAATAAGCCATCATACTATAGCCGCCTCCCCTCTTCTTCACTTCAGTCATTCAATTTTATCTTTAGTTTTGGGGCATCTTTGGCTCTCATAATTTTAAGGGTTAAAATAAAGAATTTTTATCGAATGGAAAATTACCAAGATACTATTTTTATCTTTTCTATGTAGCATATGTTTTTTTAATCTACTGAAATTAATCAGGAAATAATTGATAAAGTTCTCATTTTTTATAGAAACAGTTGAATTTTCACAAAATATGTTATGATTAGGCCTATAAAAATTCATTGACCGCGGGGAGATAAAAAATGGAAAAATCAGTCATCGAACTGCTGAAGCCTGTAACACTGGAAAAAGAAAACTGTCCTCCTTTGGTATTTGAAACAGGTACAGTTCTGAAAGTCCTGATGCAGACTCCTACCAGCCTGCTGGTGAGTAAGGACGATGATTTTAATTTTACTGTTGCTTTAAAAGATGAAAACAAGATTTGGCGTGTACTTTAAATAAAAATAATCGGCTCGACAGAGACTTTATTCTGGTCTGAAAGAATTTAATACCTCCTCCAGATTCTGCTAAAGCCAAGGTTTCAAAAACTCTGATCATTGGCTTATAGAGCAAAGCTGCTGTGTACAAAATGATAGCTCTACCTACCAAATGGCCGGCAGTATTTCTCACTTTCAGCGTGAATAGCTGGCATGTTCCATTTCGTCAACTGCCTAATATTTTATTTTGCTGTATGGTCTGAAATGATATTGGTCTGCTGTAGATGACTAAACTGTCTTCAGGTTCTTTTCAAGATCAACACTTGGCAGGTCTTAAAATCAGGGCTTTGCTGTTTGCATTTATTTTGACTCTTGATCCATATCAGGTTCATCAATTAAGTCTCAGCTCCATAACTCTGATTTAAAGTCAGAAAAAATTTATCTGCTTGTATCAAGGTATTCTATTTTACCTCCAATAACCTTAAGTAGAACTTTAAATAAAAAGTCACTTTAAATCGTTAAATTTAAAACATTTCCAAAACACAACGTGTTTTATATTCTAAAGGAAAATTTAAAGCATTTTAAAGTTTCAGTTAATTAATTTATTATAATTACATAAATATACATTTTTCTAATAAAATAAATAATCATACACTCAGAAAATATAATATTTAAATCGCCTAAATATTTCGAAATTTTACAAAGTAAAGATACACACTAAAAGTGTTTGGTTTCTGCATTGAAGACCGAATCAATAAAAATAATATGTTATAAATCTAGAAGATCAAAAACCAAACAAGTCAAAATTTAATATTTATTTAACCCTATATCAATTACTTAGGCAGATTTATAATGTTCAAGCATTCGGAGCAAGTTATAGAAGATTCATCTGAAGCTTCTTTTTATATGTCGCCAAATACGATTATAAATACTTGCCCATCAGAGATTTATTCTCAAGACTTGGTTTTATTTCTTGATATTGATGGAACAATCTCTGAGTTTAACCCTGATCCAGAAAAAAGTATTATTAGTAGTGAAATTATAGATTTACTTAAACAATTACAAACCTACCTCACCCTTATATTAGTTACTGGCCGTTCTATTATACAGGCGCAAAATCTTATTCATCCATTTAAATGGAATATCGTAGGTTCACATGGCCTGGAATTAAGATATCAGTCTGAGTTAAAAACATTAATTCAATTAAATCCAGAACGGCTTCAACAATTAAAAGACTATATTCAAACTCATGCACGGCAGCTTACCCAACTGAGAATTGAAGTTAAACGCTACTCCGTTGCCCTCCATTTTCGTGAACATCCGGACATGGAACAGGCAGCACATACACTGGCTTTAAACTGCCTGTCTCAGTTTCCAGAGTTTGAGCTAAAACCTGGCAAATATGTCTTTGAACTTGTACCTCAAGGTGCAAACAAAGGCTCAGCCATTCAGCAGATCATGCAGCAATATCACTCCCCCACTGCTTATCCCATTTTTATCGGCGATGACCTGACCGACGAAGCCGGTTTTCAGGCCATTAACGCATTGAAGGGCTGTTCCATTAAAGTCGGCAGCGGAGTAACCGCGGCGCAATACAGATTAGAAAATGTGTCCCAAGTGCAAGCTTTTCTGGAAATATTTTTAACATCACTCAAAGCACAAGAACAACAATTATCGGAGAAATCACATGTCAAAACTCATCGTGTTATCAAATCGTGTGAATCTACCTAACCCAGATAACATGAAAGCTGGTGGATTGGCTGTCGCATTGCAGGATGCTTTGCAGGATATCGGCGGAATCTGGGCAGGCTGGAACGGTTCAAGAACTGAACAGGTCAAGGAGCAAAAATTTCAGATTCAGAAGTTTCAGAATGTCGAATATCATACCAGTCCATTGACTGAGTCCCAGTATCAGGGATTTTATTGTGGTTTTGCCAATAATGCCTTGTGGCCACTGATGCATGATCAGCATCAACTGGTAGATTATCAGCCTCAGGATTTCAAGATATATAAAGAGGTAAATTTACGTTTTGCCAAACACCTGAAACAGATTGCTTCGCCACATGACATCATCTGGATTCATGATTATCATTTTCTCAGTGTGGCACATTATTGTCGCAAGCTCGGCATGCGTAACCGGATTGGTTTCTTTTTGCATATTCCATTTCCGGAATTGAAACTCTGGCAGACGCTTCCTCCTCATCGGGATTTGGCCCATCATCTGGCAAATTACGACGTGCTCGGCTTTCAAACCCCGCGTGACCAGATGAACTGTATTCATTTTCTGGAACAGATGCTGCATCTTGGGCACCGCAATGATGAGATTCTAAATTATCAATCTAGACGGATTAATGTGAAATGTTATCCAATTGGCGTGCATCCGGTACAAATTCAGAAACAGGCGGCAGCCAGTCAGCAGACGGAACTTCCATTTCACTTGACTGAAACGCAATCTTATAAAACTATTATCTCAGTTGACCGAATTGACTATAGTAAAGGTTTACTGGAAAAAATTGGCGCCTTGCAAAGCTTGCTGGAAGATCAACCGGAGTTTAAAGGCCAATTCCAGCAGCTACAGATTGCCTGCCCTTGCCGGCTGGATGTAAAAACCTATCAAAACCTGTATCAACAGTTCCAGTCCGCTGTAGAGCAATTGAATCAGCAACATGGTTCAGCAGACTGGCTGCCTTTTGAGTGCAGTTTTAATACGCTCGGTCATGAAAGCCTGATGCACCTATACCGACATGCTGATATTTGCTGGGTAAACTCCATCCGGGATGGGATGAATCTGGTGGCGAAAGAATATATTGCTGCCCAGGATCCGAAAGATCCGGGCGTACTGATCCTGTCCAAATATGCGGGCGCTGCCGAGCAGATGAAAGAGGCTTTACTGGTCGATCCTTATGATCATGACAGCATGAATAAGGCATTAAAAAAAGCCTTACGGATGTCTAAATCAGAACGTATAGAGCGTTATCGTTATTTGCAGCAAGGTCTTAAAAACTTCGACATTATGCGCTGGCGTGATCAGTTCCTGACCGATCTAAAAAAAGCCCAAAGTTTGCGAATTTACCGTCCGCTGGCTGCGGGGATTTCGACCCAGTTCAGTGTACATGGCTAATCGCTGCACCGTAAAAAAACACCAGCTTTATGCTGGTGTTTCATTTTCCAGTACAGGCAGAGCTGCTTCTGGCTGTTCTACAGGTTGTTGGTCCGCAGTCAGATGGTTCAGGATGACAATACTTAACAGGCCGAAGGCCACTACAGTAAAGACCACACTTAAACCGACTATTTCACTCCCAAAACCCACCAGAGCCGGTCCAATTAATGAGCCGGTATAAGCAAAGACTGATACATAAGACAAAGCCACGTGGGAGGCCAAAGTCTTTTGACGGCCTGCACGTGAAAACATCAAGGGAACGATATTGGCACTGCCCAGTCCTAACACCGCATAACCCACCAGTACCATAGGCCAGACAGGTGCAAATACCACAATAAATAAACCTGTTGCTGCCAGCAATGCACTCAACAGAATCGTGGTTTTCTCACCTAAAACCTGAATGAACAAATGTCCGCTAAAACGCCCCAGCACCATCAAGGCAGCGAAAAAGCTATAAGCCAAGCCGGTTTGTGCAGCTGGCAAGCTGAACTCGGTCGCCAAATAAATTCCGCTCCAGTCCATGGCCGCCCCTTCGGACAGAAAAGCCACGAAACAGATCAGACCAATACCGAGAATGGCCCAGGTTGGACGTGATTTTTTAGTTACTTCATGCGCAGTTTCAGTTATATCTTCCTTGATTGCTGGCGCAGCACGACCCAGGCAAAATGGAATAGCTACCATGGTAATAAGCAGCAAAATTATACTGATAGTTACCGCACCCATTAAAGGGAGCAGGCCGAATCCCATTAAAGTCGTCATCCCCAGCACACCTGCCAGACCACCCAGACTGCATACGCCATGGAAACCAGACATCAGGCTTTTACCCACGTATTTTTCAATTTGAGCAGCCTGAAGGTTGACCGTTACCCCCAGCGCACCAGCACTGGCACCAAAGAAAAATAGGCTGATTGCCATAATTAGGGTGTTTGGACTGGCAGCCAAAGCCGGTAAAATAAACAGGAATGCTGCAAGAATGACTGCTAAAACCGGACGACAGCCAAATTTATTTGCCAGACGCCCCGCCAGTGGCATAGCCAGCATTGAACCAATGCCCGCGCACAGCAATAATAAGCCGAAATCTGCATGGTTCAGAAAAAGACGTTGCTGGGCATAAGGAATAAGCGGTGCCCACGCTGCCGTACTAAAACCCAGACTGAAAAAACATAAAGCCGTTGCAATCTTTTGCCATAGATAGGGTGATGGAGACTGAAGTCGAGCACGTAAAGTTGGATTTAACATGATGTTGTTCCAAAGAAAATTCAGGCATCCATTACCGAGCATCCATAGAAAAACCCCACCTACTTATAGCTTGGAGATATAAGTAGGTAGGGCTTAATTTGCGTGAATTATATATAAAATGAAATGAAATAAAATAGGCAGAAAACAGATTTTTTAATATTTTCTTACAAGTGTTTGATTGTATAAATTTTATAATTTTATTGTTTTATTTGTAAACAATGATCGGTTTTTCGACTGTCTCCTGAGTCTCTAAATTTTGCAAGAAACTGGCAAAGCCTTCTGTCACTTTTGAGTTCAAACGACTACTGGTCAGCACTCTTAAACGGTTAGACCAGGTGATCTGGACATTTGCCCGTTCCAGACGCTGAATGAACTCTACATCTTCATGACAAGCCAGCTGTTCAAAGCCTTGGTTTTTTATATATACATCTGATTTAAAACATAAATTTGCACCATGAACATGGTGATGATTCATTCTATCCTGATAATGGCTCAAGTACTTAAAACGGGTTCCCGGGCTTAAATGATCCCACTCATCCAGCTCGACTACTCCGCAAATCACCTCAGTGGGTTGATGCTCTAACATGACTTTAAACCAGTCCGGCTGCACTCGAGAGTCTGCATCGGTGCAGCAGATCCAATCACAGCCTTGAGCAATGAGTTGCTGGATGCCTAAATGACGGGTTTTGCCTACACACTGAAAATCACACTGGATGCTTTCAACCGCCATTTTCTGGACTTTTTGCGCAGTCTGATCGGTACAAGTGTCTAAGACGACTAAAATCTTAATCTCAAATAGACTTTCTACTGATTCAAGCGATTGAAAAAATTCAAGTTGGGCTGTTTTTAAGGCCAATAAACAGCGTTCAATATAAGCTTCCTCATTGCAAGCAGGAATGACCACACCGATCTTTTTCATTTCAAGCCCTCTTGCTCTGCCACGGATTGAGCGGCATTTACCCACAGATCGACCAGAAAATCAGCCTCTTCCAGATGTAATACCTGACGATATTGCAAGTTTTCTTTTAAATACGCATGGATGACATCGCCATTAAAATGAAAGTCGACAATCGGGGCGCGCCAATGACAGGCCAAAAGACAGCCCCCAGCATCGAGCGCCTCATGTAACCATTGGAGTACCTGTTCCAGACTATGTGGGTCCAGATAATATAGAATCTCACTCACCACAATGAGCTGGAACTTCCGCTTTGGCAAGTCCAACGGGATGATGCCTTGCTGTACATTAACATGTCCATAAGACCGCAACCGTTGCCGAGCCATCTCAACCGCCGTGGCATGCGCATCCAGACAGACCAGCCCCTTACTGCGCTGCGCCAGTTCCTCTGCAAATACACCGTTGCTACAACCGATTTCAATCGCCGAATCAAAAGATGGCTGGGGTAAAATGGCCAGACAAATCTGGCGTTTGCGCTGTTCATACCAGCGCTGTTCATAGTGCCAGGGATCACCCTGATTAATACGATAGAGACGATCGAAATATTCCTGCTGATAGGTCAATTTACTGTTCATACAGATAGACCTCCCATGGTTGTAAAAGACGTTGCAGCGCATAACCGGATAGGATTGGCGGCTGTCCGGTCGTCGGGTCCATTTCCAGCTGACTCTTAAAACACTGCGCGGCTCGTCGCTTATGACTTAATTCGGTAGTACTAAGCTGAAGTTTATGGGCAATGTTCCAGTTTATCCGTGCATCACCCGGCTGGGCCCAGTGCCATGCCCAAATCAGCACCTGTATACAAGGCCGCTGCAATTCTGTCGCCAAATCCTGTATCACCTGCGCAGTCCCTTCATGATCAGGATGTCCGTCATGAATAAAGGTCGTCACCAGTACATCATGGGGCTGTAGTTGTGCTTTTAGACGCTGTTTAAGCAGTTCACGCTGTTCAATTACTTCTCCATCCTGAATTTGTAGTGCAATTCGTTCTACGCTCTGCTGCAACTGTAGTGCTGCTAAGGCTTGCCGTGTTTCATATGGCCGAATCTGATCGAGTTGCGCCGGGCTATAAAGACTGGAATCAGGATGACTGGCAGTCCCATTGGTCACTGCAAAAATCGTGACTGGATACCCGGCCTGATCCAGGCGCTGGATCAGACCGCCACACCCCAGAATTTCATCATCCGGATGTGGCGCAATAATACAGACCCGCGACCCCATTGGAATTATGGCCTGAATATCGAATGCAGGAAGCTGCTGCAAGATCGGGCAGGACAGCCATTGCTCTTTAGGCGTCCCCTCCCCGTGAATTACCCGATCTCCTACGATCTCATGAACTAGAGTTGCCATAAGGTCTGCTCCTCCTCCTGTGCACTTAGTTCACCGATACGCTCCAGATCAAACGCCGCATGACTTTGCCTGATAAACACCGGAAGATCTGCAACCAGACGGGCGAAATGAGCATTTTCACAAAACGGCGTCGCACCTAGCGCTTTGCCTACCATGTTCAGCACATGAAGTGCACTTGCCTCGACTTGAGCGCGCAGGCTGCGAACTTTCAGTTCATGAGACTGTTCGGGATACTGGTCAATCTGCTGTGCCACTTGATGGAACATGGCACGCGTTGCCAAGAGCTCACGACTGACCTCGCCCAAATACATGGCTGTATAAAGATGGGGCCGGTTTAATACGCCCTGTTTTAAATACTGAGCCACAGCGACGGTGGCCCCATACCAGCATGCTGCCACCCCTGCTGCACCATGCCAGAATCCGGCACGCTCCAGATAAGCATGCGGTGCTGCGACTGCTTGTACCGCGACCTGATCCAATTCAAGACGGCTGGTGCCGGTATGCTGCATTCCGACTGCATGCCAATGCTGCTGATGGTAATGAATACCGGGTTGCAACATATCCAGAATCAGGAGCTGCGACTGATGATGTTCATTTCGACAAGTGACCAAGGCGGAATCTACCCAGGCTGCGGCTGAACACCAAGGCTTGCTTCCACTTAATTTGCCCTGTTCCAGTTGCAGCGGTTGAGGTCCGCCTTCTGCAGCCCAGATTGCCCAGAGCCGCCCCGAATCGGCCGGAATATGAAGTTCATGTAAAATAGCCAGCGCATCCAGATGGGACTCAAACAGTTTGCCCAGGCTTAAGTTGGTCGCAGAAACTTCAGCCAGAATTTGCCAGCGTTTTAAGGTATCGCCAGAGGCAGGCAAAGGAATCTGTTCAGAAAACTGTACCAGTTCCTTTAAGGTATGGTGAATACTTTCTTCGAGTTCTAAAGATGAATGTTTAAATTTTTCTAATATTGAACCGAGGTTCATGTAGATTCTTCCTCAAAATGGAAATCGGGTCAGCATCCTCTCCAACAAGCAAAGGGCTGTACTGTTTCTAGGTTTCAAACAGGCATCACCTCAATCATTGTTCAATGATTCTGTTTAACCCTATAAATCCTGCTCTACCCCCTCACTCAGCCCTTGCGAAACAGGGAATAGAAGCCGGATCTTCTATTCCCTGTAAAGTTATGCAGGAATAGTTTCTGCAATCGCTTCACGCATCCACACACGATGGTTCATGATTAAAGTTTTAAATTGATCTTGGACTTTTTCAAACTGTGTACCTACCAAAGTGCCTTCATCACGGCTCAACCGCAGCTCTTCGATCAGCTGGTCTTTATCACCCAGGAAAACCACAGGCTTAAGATGCTTATATGCCTCAAGCAGATAGTGTGTGGCGACTCCATCTTTTAACACCATGTCATGATTATCGCCATCGACAATCACCACAGCATCGTAGGCAATCGAAGGCTCTGCTTTTTGCATGCCATCTGAAGGAATGACTGCACCCTTCTGGCTAAGTATCGGGCCTGAGCGTGGAGTAAGGACATCAGCCACCGCACTTTCTGATTCTGCCCAGACTTGAACTGCCTTAATACTGGCTTCATTGGCCTGATCATGAGCCAGAATGGCAATTTTTCGGCCCTTGATATCTTGTGGTTTAAAAGCCTCAAAAGACAGGCGCTTGGAAACCACCACCTCTGGCAGTTTGGCTGCCTTTTTCTCGGCCGGAATCTCGATACCTAGCTGGTCTGCGACCTGCTGGGCCAAAGACAAGTCAATATTGCACAACACATCCAGTACTTCACGTTCCTGAATATGTTTACGCTGGACTTTACTCAGCTCAAACACATAGGCATCTACAATATGCTTCTGTTCATGCGGCTGCTGGCTTTGGTAGAAAATACGCGCATGACTAAAGTGGTCATTAAAAGATGGGCTGCGCTGACGGATTTTATGACCGTCAATACGCTCCTGATAGCTTTCAAAGCCACCAGCCTGCGCGCCCGCTGCTTCGGCTGGCCAGTTGTTATCAATTGAGTTTGGCTCATAATTGGCCTGGCCACTATAGACAATACGCTGATGCAAGCCATCTCGCTGGTTATTATGAAATGGGCAGACTGGCTTGTTGATTGGAATCTGGTGGAAATTCGGACCACCCAGACGACTTAACTGGGTATCGGTATAAGAAAATAGACGCGCTTGCAGCAGTGGGTCGTTGGTAAAATCAATTCCTGGTACCACATGTCCGGGACAGAAGGCCACCTGTTCAGTCTCGCCGAAGAAATAATCTACATTACGGTTGAGTACCATACGGCCAAGTGGAGTTACTGGCACTAACTCTTCCGGGATGATTTTGGTCGGGTCCAGCAGGTCAAAATCAAACTTCATTTCATCTTCTTCAGCTACGATTTGCACCCCAAGCTCCCACTCAGGATAGTTTCCTGAAGCAATGGCTTCATACAAGTCACGACGATGAAAGTCCGGGTCTTTTCCTGCCAGCTTTTGTGCTTCATCCCAGACCAGCTGCGTCATGCCCTGCTTCGGTGTCCAGTGGAATTTGACAAAGACAGCTTTATTTTCAGCATTAATCAGCCGGAAAGTATGCACGCCAAAACCCTGCATGGAACGCAAGCTGCGTGGAATTGCCCGGTCGGACATGGCCCACATTACCGCATGGGCCGTTTCAGGAACCAGAGACACGAAGTCCCAGAAGGTATCGTGGGCCGTAGCACCGGTTGGTATTTCAGTTTGCTGTTCCGGCTTCATGGCATGTACAAAGTCTGGAAACTTGATACCGTCCTGAATAAAAAATACCGGAGCATTATTTGCCACCAGATCATAATTGCCTTCATCGGTATAGAACTTGGTGGCAAAACCACGAATATCACGTACTGTATCCGCGGAACCACGTGGCCCCTGTACTGTAGAAAAACGTACAAAAACTGGTGTCTGTACGTCAGTACGGGTCAAAAATCCGGCCTTAGTCCATTTGTCATTGCCGGGATAAGCTTCAAAAAAACCGTGCGCTCCAACACCACGTGCATGCACAATCCGCTCCGGGATACGCTCATGGTCGAAATGGGTAATTTTCTCACGCAGAATAAAATCTTCCATGAGCGTTGCGCCGCGAACACCGGCTTTCAGACTGTTCTGATTGTCAGAGATTTTCACCCCCTGATTGGTCGTGAGTGTCTGTTCTGTCGCATCACTACGATATACATCCAGTTGCTCACTTTTCTTATTGGTATTTTGCTTATCTAAACTGCCTGTCGCTGCTATTGGGCTGTTCGCCTTGATTTTCATGATTTTTTCCTTGCCGAGATCGAGTTTAATAAAAGTATTCTTGGTTCTATCTCAAATTTGCTTGAGTCTGGTTCAATACTTGAGTCTGGTTCAATAGACGGCGGGTTCAATAAAAAATTCCGGAGGTCTGCTATCGCTGCTGGGCTGAATCAATTGCGCTAAGCCTCAGTTTTTTTTGATAGTATCCTTAAACTTTAGATCGTTTTCTTATCGACTTCGCCTTTGCTCCCTACCTTAACGGTATTTATAAAATCAGAGTGATGACTCTTTGTAGTGCATTGTTTAATAAAGGCGTTGTTGTGTTATTTTTTTAATACACCCAATGATCAAGCAAGAAAAACCGGCTTAAACTGCAAGTTTGGAGTTACTCACACAGAGATTAAGCCTTTGTTTTATTTGAATTTAAAATATTAAAATAAGTGCGGTTACAATCTTACTCTTAGGCTATACACAAGACCTAAACTTTAAGTTATTCATTCCTATAAAATTTATGGGATGGCGTAACTTAAGTTATACAGCCCGTGCTAATCCTGTGGTGATAAGCGGTTTCAGATGCTTTTGATCAAGCAAACTCAGTCCATTGAGGGCTTAAATCAGTAAGAAAGTGAACAGTTGATAAAAATAGATATTTAGATTTTTTAAGGAGTCACATTATGGGTTCTTCAAACACAGATGCACAGATCATGAAGATTGATATTGGTATCTCCGAAGCTGACCGTGCCAAAATTGTAGAAGGCTTATCCAAACTGCTGGCAGATAGCTACACATTGTATTTGATGACACACAATTTTCACTGGAATGTGACCGGTCCACAATTTAACAGCCTGCATACTATGTTTATGACGCAATATACCGAGCAGTGGAATGCGCTAGACCAGATTGCAGAAAGGATTCGTGCGCTGGGTTTTGCGGCACCGGGAACATATAAAGAATTTGTCAAACTGACTTCGATCCAGGAAGTTGAGGGCGTGCCTAACGCAGAGCAGATGCTCAAGTATCTGGTGACAGCGCATGAAACCACTGCACGTACCGCCAGAGAGCTATTTTCAGTGGTAGATGAAGTCAATGACCAGCCAACTGCTGATTTACTGACTCAACGTCTGGATGTGCACGAAAAAACGGCATGGATGCTCAGAAGTACCTTAGGCTAAGCACGGCCCCTATTTATAAATAATTTAAAAACTATAAATCCTAAGAATTATCCATTTTCCAAACACCCGAATGTCATCATTCGGGTTTTTTTTAGTCTTGTTGGCTGGGCAAATCAAAGCAGGACAATAAAAATCTCTATCTGTTGAGTACGCTGCAAAAGCTTCTTATCGAAAAATCTGCAATAAAATAGTCTGGCCCAACCATACCAAAAATAAAAAAATGCCTTATGCAGGGATAAGGCAATCTTCAGTCAGGCGCTTAGCCGTGCGAGCATCAGTGCAGATAATCGTCCAGCTCTACCCGCTTTATTTAAAATAGTTCAGGGGCAATTTTAAGTAAGACACGCCATTGGCTTCTGCCTCGGGAAACTGCCCGGCTTTCATATTGATCTGGATCGCTGGCAGAATCAGCTTGGGCATACTCAACCCGGCATCCCGCTGATTACGCATCTGTACGAATTCAGCCTTAGGCGTGCCCTCATGAATATGGATATTCTGGGTTTTCTGGGTCCGAATATCGGTTTCACAGTGATAGGACTGGCGTGTTTCAGGCAAATAGTCATGGCACAGAAACATTCGGGTATTTTCTGGAAGCTGATACAGCCTTTGCACTGAATCAAACAGTATTTCTGCACTGCCACGCGGAAAATCACAGCGTGCGGTCCCATAATCCGGCATAAACAGCGTGTCCCCCACAAAGACTGCATCCTCAATTACATAGCTCAGACAGGCCGGTGTATGTCCCGGTGTCGGAATATTATAGGCGTGCAGTGTTCCGATCTGGAACGACTCATGATCTTCAAATAAGTAATCAAAGAGCTGCTGGGCATTGAACTGTTTAATATCCAGATGATAGATGGCCCCAAAGGTGTCCTGCACAATGCCAATTTTTTGGCTCATGGCAATCTTGCCGCCCAATTCTGCTTTCAGATACTGCGCAGCAGTCAGATGATCGGCATGCACATGAGTTTCCAGAATCCACTCGACGCTTAATCCATGCGCCCTGACATAGGCAATGATCTGATCGGCATGTGTGGTTGCGGTGCTGGCCGAAGCGGCATCATAATCCAGCACGCTATCAATAATGGCGCAGCTTTGCGTTGCAGGATCACTCACCACATAACTGAAGGTATTGGTATCTTCATGAAAAAAATCCTGGACGACGGGTCTGTTAGACATATTTAAGCTCCTGCCCATTTACGATGAATCCATACACCCAGCATCATCGCAACAATAAAATAAAGTATCTGATAATGTCCCAGACCAATCAGGGTAAAACTGGGTGCCGGACATACGCCTGCAATGCCCCATCCTATACCGAAGAGTAAACTGCCAGAGATTAGTTTGGGATCAATCTGCTGATTTTTCGGTAAATCAATCGGTTCATTAAAAATAGTTTTTGGAGCCTGACTTCTAACTGCTTTCTGAAAAGGAATAAAAGCGACTGCAATTGCACCCATCATAACAAAAGCCAGACTAGCATCCCAGTCACCAAACACGTCCAGAAAATCGAGTACTTTTTCCGGATTGGACATGCCAGACAGCATCAATCCAACAGAGAACAGGGCACCAAAAACAAAGGCCAAGATATTTTTCATTTTAAAATGCTCCTGTAACATGGCGAATGATATAAACGATCACAAAACCAGCAAACATAAAAGTCAGTGTGGCAATGATAGAACGTCTGGACAGACGGCTGATTCCACAGATCCCATGCCCACTGGTACAGCCTGAACCCAACCGCGTTCCAAAGCCAACCAGCAAACCCGCAACGATCATCATCAGTGGGCTGGCATTCAGTTCAATATCAGGCTGGACAAATAATCCGTACAGGAATGGGGTAAGCACCAAGCCCGACATAAACCAGAGGGCCGGTGTTTTAAACAGGGTTTGAGGATTTAATACCTGACTAATCAGGCCACTAATGCCGGCAATACGGCCATTCACATACAAATAGCCCACCACCGAAACTCCGAGCATCAAGCCTCCGAGAAACGCGATCAGAAAATCATGCATAACACGCCTACCAATTCAATATATATTTTTATATTATATAAAATTAGATATTAATCAAGCTTTCTATGCTATTATTCTGTAAACACGCTGCTGTAGAGGAGCACAAGCCATTTCCATGAATATCGCACAAAATGCCAAAATTGATTTTTCTCAGGTAGATACAGTGACCAACTGCTTAAAAGTCCTGTCCAATCCTGACCGGTTGAGAATTTTATGTGTGCTGGTCGATGGCGAGCTGAATGTACAGCAAATCGAGGAATCTACTGACATTCATCAGCCGACCCTGTCACAGCAGCTCACAGTCTTACGCAAAAATAACATCGTGAATACCCGCCGTGAAGGTAAACAGATTTTTTATCAGGTCTCCGATCCTAACGTGCTGGTGATTATGCAGACGCTCTATCAGTTGTATTGCGCTGTTTAATGCCCGCATCCGGTGAAGACATTTTTAATGAATCCAGAAGGAAATAATCAGTAAGATACCGGTAAAGATGGTAAATAAATTCAACCAGACCGGCTGCCGGGTTTGATAGCCTTCAATAAATTCAGCAGGATTAAGCGATTTGAGACCTGTGCGATATTGTAAAATTGAGCCGATATTGACCAGCAGGCCAAAGACAATCACAGCAATCCCCAGCCATTCTGTATAAACAATTTTATGCTGATAGTGAACTGGATCAATCAACTGAACCAAGAGATTAGATTTTTCAATCACGAAACCAAAAGCAATTAAGGCCAGACCACTACGGTTCCAGGCCAGAGCGGTGCGTTCTAAAGCAAATAAAACCCGCGGATCCTGTAGGTTTGACATATTTATTCCTCCTCTATTTTCTGAACTGCCTCAGCTCGGGTATCGCTTTCCATCCGTCCATCGACCAGCCGGATGGTACGCTCACAAGGGAACAGACGGCCATGGATCATGTGTTACCCATAGTACCGCATACTCTCGCTTGCGATGTACTTGCAAAACAGCTCGAATATGTCTGCTGCGGTTTGCGCAGATTTCTGGGTCGGCCTCATCTGGCAACAATGAGGCAGGATGAACCATTAAATAAGGCCCGGACAAGGGCGACACCTTGCTGCTGTCCGCCACGAGCAGTACAGGAATCATCAAAAGCTTATAGGGGCTGGTTCGCCATGGCATCTCCGGTTAATTTTTAATGGTATATTTTGATTTAAAAGACCGATAATCTTTTTGTATGTTTTAATTCATACCCAGTTTTGCTCAGATTTAGATGCATTTTCTGGGTGTCTGTTCTTAATTAAAAACAGGCTAATGCTTAGCGCTGCTCTGGTCTCAATTGTGTTTCGCCTCCGTTGCTGATGATTAGCTTTGTGCAGTGCTTCAAGTCAGAATTGTGCAAAATTTTCTGACCCTATAATCTGCTTGACATGCTTCTTCAAGTAACTCGGAATCTTCCTGTTTTTGTCCACGACTTGCAGTTAAACAATCGGTATATTCCATACTATGTGCTGGGTGTAAAAAAACAGCCCGTTGGCTGTTTTTTTTGATTCCCTGCGTTCAGACACTGGCACGACGACGTTCCACCTTAGTCGATGGCGCATCCTGTATATCTTTCACCAATTCAATATTAAAACGGATGTATTGGAATGCCTGATCTAAACCACGACGCTGAATTTCAGCAGGATCTGTCACCTCAACGGCACTAGCAACCAGCCCCTCACGGGTCGCAAAGGCAAAGTCATCCCACAAGTACTGGTCACCCTCAATATTAAACTGCGTGGTTAATTTACGGAAACCCGGTGCAGAAACAAAATAATGCACATGGGAGGGTCGATTGCCATGGCGTCCGAGCTTGTTCAGCAAGGCTTGCGTGGTGCCTTGGGGTGGACAGCCATAGCCTACAGGCATTGTGGTTTGTGCCACATACTTCCCTTCAGCATCACTAAAAATGGTACGGCGCAAGTTAAATTCAGACTGTGATTTATCAAAGAATGAGTAGTTGCCTAAACCGTTAGCATGCCAGATTTCCACTTTGGCATTTTCAATGATATTGCCTTCAGTATCACTTACTGTCCCTTCAATAATAAGAGTATCAATCTGATGAGACTCTGAACCATCATCCATACGGGCAAACCCGACCGATTCAGGCGCACCTGCTACATAAAGTGGCCCTTCAATCGTACGTGGCGTGCCCCCTGTCACCCCGGCCTTGGCATCCGCCTGATCGGCACGTAAATCCAGATAATGTTCTAGTCCCAAACCGGCAGCGAGTAAGCCCAGTTCATTGGCTTTCCCTGCATCGGTTAAATATTCCAGGCCTTTCCAGACTTCAGAGGCTTGAATATCTAAATCTTCAATGGCTTGAAATAAGTCTGCCAGCAAACGCACGACTATTTGTTGCACACGTGAATCGACAGGGCCGGTGGCAGTCGCTACATTCATTTTTTTCACTAAAGCATCAATCTCTTGACGATTCATCTCACTCTCCTTAGTTCTTGCTTTGGCCAGTGCCTGTTTGCCCTTGGCACGGTGATAGTCTTTATAAAAGGTCAATACTTCAGCTGGTTCTGCATCCACATCGACCTGTTTTGTGAGTTTTTTATAAAATAACGGGCTAAAATATCTTTAAATATGCTTAAACAACGCTGAACGTGACTGTCCACTGGCACCATCGGCAGCACTTAAGAAACGTTCAGTATGAATATCCCGCTCAAATAACCGGCTTTGCATTAAGGTAGAAATGGCAGCATCAATCATGACCGGTGGACCACATAAATAGGCTTTGTGTCCAGCACAACGCTGTTCAAAATAGTCAGCAACCGCTTCATGGACATAGCCGGTGAAACCGGTCCAGTGATCTTCTGCTTTAGGTGCATTCAAGGCAGGAATATAGCGGAAGTTTGGATAATCCTTAATCCATTGTTCAAACAGCTCACGGTTATAGAGCTCGGCTAAATCACGCGCCCCCTGGAACAGGTAAATGGTGCGAGTATCACCGGATTCGAGTAAGTCCAGAATCATGGACTGCGGACTCGACAAACCAGAACCACCAGCAATAAAGATTGCATCCTGTTGATCTGATTTACGCACAAAGAACTGTCCATATGGTCCGGAGATTTCCAGCTCATCGCCTACTGCCAGTTGCTCATGTACATAAGTGGTTGCACTGCCGCCCGTCACATGGCGAATATGCAGTTCAATCACACCGGGCTGGCTGGGTGCATTGGCAATTGAAAAAGCCCGTGTCCCTTCAATATCAGGGAACTGCACATTAATGTACTGTCCCGCCTGAAATTCCATGTCCCGATCTAGTTGTAAACGCAGGCCTTTAATGGTCGGGGATAAATCGCGGATGTCTAGCACTTTGGCATGGTAGTCCTGTACCAGATAACCCAGAAAATCTGGATCTTCATCGACATCGGCTTCAATTACCATATCCGACTCAGGCTTACAGCAGCATGCCAGGACCTTCTGCTCTTCACGCTCCAGATCCATTAAGGCAAAGGGTGAGGCTTCGCCCACATCATAATAACCGTCCGTCACCTGCACTTTGCAGGTACCGCAGGTGCCATGCCCGCAGGCAAATGGTAACCACACGCCCTGACGTAAAGCGGCATCTAAAATGGTTTGATCTTCTTCAACTTCAATGGTGGTGCCAATTGGCTCAATTGTGACCTGATAGCTCATCTGTGACCTCCTGTCTTAAACATGCGCACCCTGATAACCCTTTAATCCTGGAGTTACAAAGCGAAGTAGAGATTTATGATCGAAACCAATTTCTGCCAGCGTCTGTTCCGGGCGTGGCTGAATGGCTTGTTGATTCAGCTTAAATTGCACTTCGTCCCAGTTAATGTGTTCAAAGTCAGGATGCTGATGAAAACCCGCCTGCATTTGCTGATCCAGAAACTCCTGAAAAGTCTGCTGCGGTGAAACCAGCATGGCATGGGCGGCACAATATAAGGTGTGATGATCCCAACCCACATAAATCAAAATGTTATCGCCATAGTGTTTTTGTAGATCGCGTGGTTCAAAGTCGTAATCTGGGCGAATAGCGCGTATTGCCATGGTCATTCTCCGTATTGGGGGTGGTTTGAGCCCTAATGGCTCAAACCCAAATCCTTTTAAATGTAAATCTTGAAATAAACTACTCGTTGGATATGTAATGCGCTTTAAGCTGCATCACCTTTCTCACCTTTCCATTTTTTCCAGCGCTGCTGGTCTGGTGAGCCTTCAATATCCAGATTGTCTGCACCGACATTGAAGCGGTAGTATTCACGCAACATGTTTTCCAAATCCAAGCCACCACAATTGCCTTGTAGAATCTGGTTGACTGGTAACCATGCCTGTACATATTTTTCCGGTTCACGCTCAAAAATATCGTGACAGCCATCTGAACAGGTGTGATAACGCTCGCCTTGATAAATCGACTCGCGATAAGTAAACAGGGTTGGATCATTTTCCATGTCGGTAAAGGTCATCGGCACTTGGCAAATCTGGCAGAGTTGTGGCAAACCTGAGCTATAAAAGCGCTTGCCTTCCGCTTCCATTTTTCGTGCCAGTTCCCAGCGTGGGCGGTAATACTTATCAAAAGTGTCTGGATATTTTTCAGAGAGCCAGTCCATCTCCTGATCAGTTGGAATCCAGGTATGGAAACCGGCTGCATGACCAAAGTTATAAAAAATCCACCATGCCTGATGCGATACGTGTTCTTTCTCTTTGGTGATCACTTCTGAATATTTCGGCATACGAATACCGTAACGGCTCAGATCATTAAATAATGCTCCTCCCGCTTCTTCAAAATAAGTTTCCCAGGCTTCTTTCCATGACATGACTTTGTTTGGCAGCATGTAATCCATCATCATGCCGACAATAGATAACAGTCGTGTACCGCGCCAGAACCATTTATCAATCCATTCCTGCACAATTGGCACGTTGTCTTCATGCTGTTCCAGCAAGAATTTGACGATTTCCAAGCCTAAAGTCATGTGACGGGCTTCATCCGACTGCGCGCTAAAACCAAAGGTCACGGTGGCCATATCACCATTATGGGCAGCACCGGACATGAACGGTACGAACAACAAGTTGGTCAAGACATATTCAAAGGCAAAACTGATCGCCAGCAGGAATTCAAACGGCCCGGCAGAGCGCGCATCTTCAAAGAAAGATTTTGGTACAGACAGGTACCAAACGCGGTCATGCATGTGCGACCAGTCCTGGAAACCATCAAAGAATTTGTTGTAATGGCTCATGGCATGAATTTGAGTCTGTACATGACGTAATTCATCAATTGACTGCATTTGTGATGCAATACGCGCCCCGACTCCGCTAAACTGACGCCCTACATGGGCATAACCTTGGAACGCCTGATATTCAAGTGGGGTAACCGCAGTTAAAAACAGTTTGATGGCATTTAAATAACGCTCATTGCTCACGTTTAACTGACCATTGTTTTGTGCAAACGCATCAAAAATAGCGTAGAGTTTTTTCTCTTTTTCAGCCTGATATTTCCAGTAGGTATCCATGGTTAAACGAAATGGATCTTCCCATTTGGACCAGTCGGTAATTTTAATGCCTTCAAATTCTTCATAAGGGAACGCTTCTTTACGATCTGTATAAGAAAAGTCCCAGTCTAAATCACGTGTTAACGCGCGATAGCGATCTTTGGCATTCAGTTTTTTTGCCGGGGTTTTAACTTGTGAATTCATGTTCATCATCCTTAAATTTTTGAGCGGCAATCTATGCAGCAATATGTTCTGCTGGCACTGCGCCAATCATTGGCGCAGTGCACATCCTTATTGTTAGTTCCAGTGCAGACGGAAGCTGTCGTCATCTTCTTCGACGTTGCCACCCAACGTAATCATGTTGAGTTGTAAAGACTGAATATCCCAATCCTGTCCAAGCTTTTCAGAGACCGTTTCTGCTTTGACAATCAGACCGGTTTCGCTTTCTACCCGAATCATGGCTGGCAGGTATTGAATGCTGGCATCTGGATTGTCTTCTTCAATCGCTTCAATGATGTAGCGTGACGTGTCATTATCCTGTAGTGCGAGATAAACCTTAGACATGCTGCTTCTCCTTAAGCCTGCAAAGTTTTTTCAAGTTCGATGCCAATTTTTTTACTGCGCTCCAGCAGTTTTTGTTCTGCAATTTCGACTGCATCGGCAGCTAAGACCTGCGCTGCCCACGGGGCAAATGCTGCTTTCACTTCAGGTAAATAGTCTGCTAACCACTGGCTCAATAACTGTTTGTTGTGTTCAGATTCTGCTGCAGCAGTTTTAAATACGCTGTCTGACCATTTGCGTAAATCAGCCAAGGCTTCCTGCATAAACTCAGTCAGCATGGCCAAATCATGCGCTTGATGTTCTGCCAGCCACTGATCAAACTGGGTATAGACCAATTCGGTCATAAAGCTGTCAATCACCAGGTTCTGTAATAAAAATAGTTTGAAATAGTCTTGCTCCGTCAAGCTTTGCTCACACAGCTTGCGTAGCCCTTGCCAAGCTTCATCCTGCATCCATGCCTGTTTGGCTGGAATTAAAGCGTCACCCGTGTTGCCATCTAAGGCCAAACCAACACGCGAAATGTACTGCGCCATGCCTAAACGGTCCATCGCGGCATAAATACAGGCTTGGGTCAGTACCGTGCCATAACCATAGGCACTGCCGGACATCATGTGTAAATTGGCTGTTTGTTCGATATGACGAAACGGTAAAAATAGCGCAATGACTTTGGCTTTGACTTCTTCAGAAATATGCGCTGCCAATTGGCGTTTTTCAAAAAAGCTAAAATTACTTTCGGCAATATCCTGCAAACGCGCACGGTGCTGCACATAAGTACCGTAATAAAACTGGCGTGGATCTTTAAACGCATACCAATCCTGCATTTCAATGGCAGTGTAGGTTTTATCATTTAAGGTTTTGTCCGGATTCCACAACGGACGGTAATGAAAGTTGGTTTCCGCCTGAATATCAAAACTGACTTCCTGGTAACGGGTGGCTGGCTTGTTGCCAAAACGGCGCTCAATATAGGCATAGTTTTGACGAATCGGTTCAATACCCGCTGTTTTGATTTCTAAAGTCATCGCTTATCTCCTTAAGCATTCAGTGTTGATCTTCATGATCAATGTTGTAGCGCTGTGCACCGACTAAGGTCTGGTGCTCAATGCCATAACGCCATTTGTCTTCTTCGGCATCATTCACGGCCTGTTGTTGTTCGCTCATTTCCACCACCTGATGGGTTGCGCAGAACTCGCGAAAGGCTTGCTGCGGTAACACCAGTTCCACATATAAAGTGGGATCGTGAATGGCAAAGTCGAACTCGACAAATGCGGCCTGAATATCCCCGGTCACCCGAATATATTTGGTTAAGGGTAAAGTGCCTGTTGCATCCTTCATGTTGTTCTCCTACAAGATCTGATTCATTCAGAGCTTGCTTCAGTTGCTTCATGCATCTGCTGCTTGGTTTTACTATTACAACAAGCGTGCCAACTTTATAAAAAACAATAGAATCAAAATCTTATAAAATAAGAGTATTTTTATCAGAATTATTTTTTCATGATTTGATGAATTTTTATTTTTTTAAATAAGTGAATTTCATGATTTGATGAAATATAAAGTGGAGTGATACAAAAAATTACCCTTAGACTAGGGCCAGTCTCACTAGAAACAGAATAAATAAAAATAATAAAAACATATGGATATAGCGCCATACCTTTAAGATTTAACTTGATACCGTTTAGGTATTATGAATTTCAGGGATTTTGCCTAAGATGACAGATGGCATCGAATTTAATGGATTAAACACGACGCATGGTACAAGTAAAATACGCCAACAACGGAAAATACGCAGCCTATCCTCAGGAAATTCATGACCTGCTTTCCAAACTGCATTTTGACACTGAACATGGACAAATCTGGTTTGATGAATATCGTATGCTGCTGATGCATACCAGCCTCATGGGGTATTTGCGTAAAGATCTGGCCAACATGATTGGCATAGAACGCACCAAACGCTTTTTTATCCGTCTAGGTTATCAGGCCGGATTAAAAGATGCTGAAGTCACCACCAAAATGCGCCCGGGTTTAAATGAAGAGCAGGTATTTATGGCAGGACCACAAATGCACGGGATTCGTGGCATGGTCAAAGTCGAAGCCAATCAGCTGATTTTAAATCACCAGAAAAAACAGTTTTATGCCGATTTAAACTGGTTCAATTCGTTTGAAGCCGATGTACATCTTGAGCAATTTGGACGGGATGATGAACCGTCCTGCTGGATGTTATTGGGCTATGCCTGTGGCTATAGCAGTTTTGCCACGGGCATGACCATTATTTATCAAGAAATTGAATGCAAAACCTGTGGACATGCGCATTGCCGTATTATTGGCAAGCCTCTGCATGAATGGGAAAATGCTGATGAACTGATCCAGTTTATGTCGCCAGAACCGATGGAAAAGGAACTGATTGCCTTACAGTCTGAATTATTTGAACTAAAAAAGTCGATTTATACGACCAGTAAAAATGACTACAGCATGTTCAGCTCGGTTGGGCAGTCTGCAGCCTATCAACGGGTGTGTGACTTACTCAAAGCCGCCGCCGGGGCCAAAGTATCGATTTTATTGCAAGGCGAAACAGGAGTGGGTAAAGAGGCTTTTGCCCGTGGTGTACATGAACTGAGTCAACGTAAAGAACATGCTTTTGTCGCCTTAAACTGTGCCGCCATTCCTCCTGAACTGATTGAGTCTGAATTATTCGGGGTAGAAAAAGGTGCATTTACAGGGGCGCATCAATCCCGTTTAGGCAAGTTTGAACGTGCGCACGGCGGCACCATTTTTCTGGATGAGGTGATTGAACTTTCCCCTCGCGCCCAGGCTGCTTTACTGCGAATTTTGCAGGAAGGCGAGTTTGAACGCGTGGGCGATTCACAAACGCGGCATGTTGATGTAAGGGTCATTACTGCCACCAACGAAGATCTGGAACAGGCCGTCAAGGCAGGCCGTTTCCGTGCCGACCTCTATTATCGTTTGAATATTTTTCCTGTACAGATTCCCCCATTAAGGGAACGCCGTGAAGACCTGCCGCTTTTGGTCGATCACTTTTTAAAACGCTTTGAGAAGATGTATGACAAACAGATTCAGGGGCTAAGTGAAAAAGCCACCGCTTTTATGCAGACTTATGCCTGGCCGGGTAATATCCGCGAGCTGGAAAATTTGCTGGAGCGCGCAGTACTGCTGACCGAAGATCAGCAACTGATTAAACTGCATGCCCTGTTCCCACAAATGCACACCCAGATGGAGGATCATCAGACTGAGTACCCTGCCAAGGATTTAGCTACAATGCTGACCACAGGATTTGATCTGGAGCAGCATGAACAGCAGTTAATTC
This sequence comes from Acinetobacter sp. RF15B, assembly GCF_007558235.1. NCBI lineage: Bacteria > Pseudomonadati > Pseudomonadota > Gammaproteobacteria > Moraxellales > Moraxellaceae > Acinetobacter > Acinetobacter sp. RF15B. The sequence continues at coordinate 183,028 of NZ_VLSR01000004.1, forward strand.
AAACCGCCATGCATACAGCCAAACAGAATATTTCTGAAGCAGCACGTTTATTAGGTATTAGCAGGGCAAAGCTGGATTACCGGCTGAAAAAGTATCAGTTTATCTAAATGTGTTATTCATAAAGATGAGATTGACTCAGAGCATCTTTTTTAACATAACGCACAATTCCTGAGGTCGCCAGCCCTGAAACCCTGTAAGCGGTTACAATACTTAGCGTGGATAGGCGAGTTTTAGCTCAGGAATTCGATAAGCTAAACGCTATTTTCTAGAAACCTAATCAGTGCTTTTAGCACAACAAGTTTATGAATATAGTTAGGTTATTTAGCAAACATGCTGCTAAAAAACAGTTTGGAAGGATTGCTAATTAATATGACCAGCTCAAGGGTAATTATCAAAGTGCGGTTGCTTTAGCTGGTCTTTATATTTGACTGCATTTATAGGCTGAATTCTGAACTAAAAATATCGGCACACTTTAGAAAAAGCACTAATTCAAAGGCCTAGACGAATGAATATCTCTCAGAAACCAATCAACGTTTAAATCATCACCCAAGAAAAAGACCCGGCTTTAAAAGTTCGAGTCAGATAGTATTATAATCACATGGTGGTCCACTTCACATGCTGATCTAAGTGATATAATGCTGACGATATAAACTTCAGAATCTCATGCCAGATTTCTTCTTTTGAATAGAAGCGCCCATCGGTCTATTCGTGTTTTGATTTACAGTTTTTGCTTTGTCTCATCCCTCCTTGGCGCTAAAGTAAAAACCATGCCACTCAGTAATGAAATCAAGAAAACCATTCACAGGTGAAAAATGAAATTAGCAGAAGCCCTTTTGCTTAGAAGTGATCAACAAAAAAAACTTGCGTCACTCAAGCAACGTATCAATGCAAATGTACTGGTACAGGATGGGGATGAACCCTCGGAAGATCCCAATGAGTTGTTAAAACAGGTATTTGCTCTTACTCAAGAATCCCAGAAACTGGTGTATGCCATTCATCAAACCAATGCCTTAACAAAGTTAAGTGATGGTCGTTCTTTGCTGGCCTTACTTACTTTGCGTGATGAGCTGGTAGAATGTCATAAAGTCTTAACGGCCGCCATCAGTAGTAGTTCTCGTGAACCCGATCGTTACAGTACACGTGAGATCAAATGGCATAAAGTCATTCCTGTTTCTTCCTTACAGAAACAGGCCGATGATATTAGTGTAAAACTACGTGATTTAAACGTCTTAATTCAAGCCAGCAACTGGAAAATTGACTTGCTCGAAACCTGAAATCTCCCTGATTTCAGGTTATAATTCAATGCGAACATACTGGGCGAGTACAAGATCCCCTACTTCCACAACACAGGATTGCAAATAAAGTGTAGTGGCCTGCAAAGCGAGTGGATCAGCTTAAAACCTTAAGCACTCCTCAATCCATCACTTAGCATTCTTCAAGTCTTTGCGAAAGCAAAGTCACCCTTGACCAGGCACTACCATGTACTGACAGTATGTTCACCTTCTTTAATTAAAATAAGATTTTCCGGAACGCTGGCATCTTACTTGCTCTTAATAGCCCACACTCCTCAAGCTTTAGCTTCTAAAAGCTTGTTTTTAATACAACCTACTCATCCTTAAAATGTAATACGATGATATTTACGATATTGAGGACGCCAGAAATTACTGTTAATTTTTTCCTCCAACTCTTCCAAAGTCAGCATCGGAGCAACCCCTTCTTCCATGGCAGCCTGAGCGACTTTTAAAGCAATCACTTTCGAAATATGCTGAATCTGATCCAATTCCGGAAGTAAATTTGCTTTTGGATCTGTTAATTTTGGCGAGCATTCTGCCAGAGCATTACTGGATGCCATCAGCATTTTATTGGTCACGCGTGTAGCACCTGAGGCAATAACCCCCATCCCTATACCTGGAAAGATATAAGAATTATTGCATTGAGAGATATGATAAATCTCTTCGTGATAATTGACGGGTGCAAATGGACTACCGGTAGCAATCAGTGCCTTGCCCTGTGTCCACTGGATAATATCAGCAGGCACGGCTTCCACTTGAGAGGTTGGATTCGATAAAGGAAAAATAATTGGAGATTCACAGTTCTGCGCCATGGCAGTAATAATATCTTTACTAAATAGGCCGGGCTGCCCAGAAACCCCGATTAACACCGTGGGTTTGGCAAATTTAACCACATCCAGCAAGGATATGGTCTGTTCAGCCTCCGCCCATCCAGCAATATTTTTCAGATCTTGAGCTAATTTTCTTTGGAAATTCAGTAAATTTGGCTGATTTTCTGTGATTAGGCCAAAGCGGTCAACCATAAATACCCGTTTTCTTGCCTCGGCATCGGTCAGACCTTCTGCTACCATCTGGGCAATAATCTGCTCTGCAATACCGCAACCGGCCGATCCAGCGCCTAAAAAGGCAACCGTTTGATCTTTTAACTGTTTATTGGATGCATGTGAAGCTGCTATCAGGCTTCCAACTGCTACAGCAGCCGTTCCCTGAATATCATCATTAAAACAGCATACCTGATCCCGGTATTTTTCTAACAAAGGCATCGCATTATGCTGGGCAAAATCTTCAAACTGAATCAGTGCTTGCGGCCATCTTCTCTGGATCGCTTGGATCACTTTATCTACAAATTCAAAATACTCGTCCCCGGTGATACGCGGTTGAGACCAGCCCATATAAATCGGATCATTCAATAATTGTTGGTTATTGGTTCCCATATCTAAAGTAATGGGCAGTGTGTAGGCAGGACTAATACCGCCACAGGCAGTATATAAAGATAATTTTCCAATCGGGATTCCCATTCCACCAATTCCCTGATCACCTAATCCCAAAATGCGCTCACCGTCTGTAAGCACGATTACTTTGACATTTCTCCGGTTTACATTATGTAAAATGTCATCAATATGATGGCGATCTGGGTATGAAATAAAAATACCGCGATGGCGACGATAAATATCTGAAAAGCGCTGACATGCCTCCCCCACAGTCGGGGTATAAATAATTGGCATCATTTCACTTAAATGATTTTCAATTAAATGATAGAACAGGGTTTCATTGGTATCTTGAATATTTCTTAGATAAATGTGCTTATTAATATCTTCATTGAAGGTACGATACTGCTGATATGAGCGATGACTTTGTTCTTCAATACTCTCAATAACTTGAGGGATAAGCCCCTTCAAGTTAAAGTTTATACGCTCTTCTTCTGAAAAAGCTGACCCTTTATTCAGTAGAGGCAACTCAAGTAAGGTATTGCCTGCATATGGAATATAAAGTGGACGATCAGGATTTTGATTAGTATTCACTTTTGACTCACATAAAATTAAAAATAATAAACTTTCTCATCTTAACCCCTTTAGTGCTGATCTATGTATTTAATAACTTGATTATTAAAAACAGGCCATTTATAAATTTAATAAAATAAGCAATATCTTTCACTCAATACTGAGTTATACGAAAGACTCTTGGATGTACGGTAAGTTTTGAATATAAGCTTCTTCACTTAGAAATTATAGTGTTGATGAGACCTTGAATAATAGGTTTATACAACAAAGCCATAAAAATATAATATTTATAAATTTACTTATTTTTAAACATTCATCCCTTAATTTAAAATGATGAGCATAATAAAACTATCTTACAGAGATTTATATTATGCCCATCTATTTTAATATATAAAAAATTATTAAAAATCAAAGATCCAATGTAATTTCTTTGCCTTTCGCACGAGAAACACAGATCATCATACTTTGTTGTGATGCTTTTTCATCATCATCTAAATATTGATCAAAATGCTCCGCTTCACCTTGTAAAATCGCAGTTTCACACGTTCCGCAGACACCTTCTCGGCATAAGCATTCGACGTCCACATTCAACGCTTCGATCGCTTGTAAAATAGTTTGATCTGCCATCACTTCAATACGCTGATTTGATTTTGCTAAAATGACAGTAAACGATTCAGCATTTTCAGGCGCACTTGAGGCAAACTGTTCCCAATGAATATATTCATCACGATAACGGTGCTGATTACAGGTATTAATCACCGCATCAATCATGGGTTTTGGTCCACATACATAAACATGGGTACCTTTGGGCTGAGAACCAATGAGTGTATTTAAATCTAAATGTGAACCTTCACTGTCGATATAACTGTAAATATATTCAGCATGAATACTTTGTTTTAAATCACTTAGCAAAGCCGCATGTTCAGGTGAACGGAATGCATAATGTAATTCATAATTTACTCCGCGTGCAGCCAATTCGTCCATCTGTGGTAAGAATGGCGTAATTCCAATCCCACCCGCAATCAGAATATGTTTCTCACCTGTCTGTGCCAATTCAAATAGGTTTTTTGGCGAAGAAATCTCAAGTTGAAAGCCTTGCACGCAGTGATCATGCATAAATACAGAACCACCTTTTCCTTCCACATCTTTACGGACACATACTTGGTAGGTCGATAAATCATTGGCATTGCTCATCAATGAATAAGCATTGGAAAGTTTGTCATTCATTTTGACAATGATATGACTTCCGCCAGTAAATGCTGGAAAGTTTTCACCATCTTGACGTTTAAAAGTAAAACGTTTAATCAATGGCGTAAGTTGTTCGACTGCTGTAACAACAGAGGGAAACATTTGATAACTGTCAGTCATCTGTAAATCCTGATTTTTAGCATAAAATACTGCATGCACAGTCTTTAATTTTGAAAAACATATTCCCCAAAATCCTGAGTGACATTGCTAAAATGCCACTCAAAGTTTGGGAAATTTAGCGCAATAAAATGAACTCTTTATACGAAATAAAAAATTAAACCGCTAAACATAAATATTTAATGGTCATAAATTCTTCTAAACCATATTTAGAACCTTCACGACCAATACCTGACTGTTTCACCCCACCAAAAGGTACAACTTCATTAGAGATAGCGGTAGAGTTCATACCCACCATGCCATATTCAAGTTGCTCTGAAACCTTAAAAATACGAGAAATATTTTCGGTATAGATATAAGCCGCTAAGCCGTAAATTGTGGCATTGGCTTTTTCAATCACTTCTTCATCAGTTTCAAAACTGATCAAAGGTGCAACAGGTCCAAAGATTTCTTCAGAGACAATTTCCATGCTTTGATCGACATTGGTCAAAATCGTTGGCTCAAAAAAGCTATGGCCTAATGCATGACGCTGACCACCACAGGCAATTTTTGCACCTTTGCTGCATGCTTCATCAATCAGTTTTTCAGCTTTGAGTACAGCTTTTTCATTAATTAATGGCCCAATTTGCACACCTGCATCCAAACCATTGCCAATTTTTAAAGCCTGTACCGCAGCGACAAATTTTTCAGTAAATGCAGCATAGATATTTTTATGCACATAAATACGGTTAGCACATACACAGGTTTGCCCTGCGTTACGGTATTTTGCCAACATCGCACCTTGAACTGCTTTGTCTAAATCAGCATCTTCAAAGACGATCAGGGGTGCATTTCCCCCCAGTTCTAGCGCAAGCTTTTTAATGGTTGGCGCACATTGCTGCATAAGCAAACGACCTACAGGTGTAGAGCCTGTAAACGTCAGTTTTTTTACTTTTTCGTGTGTAGTAAAGACCGAACCGATTGCTTCAGATTTACCTGTCACCACATTGATCACACCTGCTGGAATACCAGCTTTTTCAGCTAATTTTGCAATCGCTAAAGCACAATAAGGTGTTTCATTGGCAGGTTTAATCACAATGGTACAACCCGCAGCAAGTGCTGGTGCGGCCTTACGTGTAATCATGGCCAATGGGAAATTCCACGGGGTAATCGCCGCAACAACACCCACAGGCTCTTTAGTAACCAAGAAACGTTGACCTGCATTGGTGGTTGGAATGACATCGCCATAAACACGCTTGCCTTCCTCGGCAAACCATTGAATAAATGAAGCTGCATATTTCACTTCACCTAAAGCTTCAGCAAGTGGCTTCCCTTGTTCAATCGTCATGATTTGAGCAAGTTCATTGGCATGCTCTAAAGTGAGCTTGTGCCATAGTAATAGTAAATCGGCACGTTCTTGTGCAGTTAAAGCTTTCCAAGACTGCAAAGCGTCATAAGCACATTCAATTGCGTGTTGTGCTTCGGCTTGTCCCATATTGGGGATCGAACCAATCTCTTCATCTGTGGCTGGGTTAGTGACAATCACACGATCTTGGTCATCGGCATTAACCCATTGTCCCGCAATAAAAGCAGATTGTTGGAATAACGCGTTTTCTTGTAATGCTGACATTGTTTGTTCCTACAGTTAGCGTCTTGGGTTGAGAAATAAGAATGGGCTTATTCCCAACCCAAAAGTGTCGTTCATCAAATTATTGATGATGTTTGGCTACAAGACTCTGGAAATAAGCAATACCATGCTCGCTGATACCTGAACGTTGTTTATCAGTCATGATACGACCTTGACCACGGTAACCCCTTGATTTCAAACCACGCTGTACGCTTTCAACTAGATTCAAATCTTCTGGGCGGAACACATGTTTGTACCATTCGATCAAATCTTTCTGATCTTGAGTCAATTCTTCATTTAAGAAATAGATGTCGTAGTGCTGTAATGTAGTTTCTTCATCCACTGGGAATTCGTAAATTGCAGTCATGAAATCACCACCTGGTGGTACGTTGAACATCGTACTAGGCCAAGTCCAGAAACCACTGAAAGACGGATCAACAATCGATGGATCTAATTTGAATGATTTTTCAGAAGAACGTGCATAACCAAACTGTAAAGTCCAGTTTTCATGAATCGTATGCCAGTATTTATCGACTTGTACAGAGTCCGAGAAGCCAGGGTGTGCAGGACCACAGTGGTAGCATTCCATGTAGTTATCAACGATGAGTTTCCAGTTCGCTGCGGTATCTGTAACAAAACGTGCTGCAAGTTTAAGATCTTTTACAACCTTACATGCTTCGGCTAATTTTTCAGCAAAACCAGGTAATTGATCAGCAACACATGTTGCTTCAGGATCCATATTGATGAAAATGAAACCCGCATGCTCTTCAACTTTTAGAGACACAAGGTTTGAACCTTCTTTGTCAAAGTTGGCAACATTTTCACAGTTACGTGCCAATGCCAATGAGCCATCTAATTTGAATGTCCATGCATGATATGGGCAAGTGATGACATTTTTAGATTTACCCGCACCTGTTAATAACTCATGTCCTCGGTGTGGACACACATTATAAAATGCACGTAAGACACTGTCTTTACCACGAATCACGATGATATTTTCACCAATAATTTTACGGGTGAAATATTGGTTTGGTGTTGCAACTTCGCTGCAATGTCCTACACAAATCCAACTTTTTGCATAGATTTCTGCGGCTTCCTTTTCAAATACTTTTTTAGACGTATAGAATGCTTTTGGAATTGTCCAAGCATTGTCTGCATCCTGACAAAAATCTTCAGGTAATGTATCCACTGCTTCGACAGTAGGAATTTTCTCAAGTGAATTCATCACATTCTCCTCACTAAAATTGAATTCTGATTTTTTAAAAATTAGGCTGTAAAAATTTCAGTAATGCCTCATACACTGAAGCAACTGCATAACAATCACGGAGTAAAGGCAGACAATTGCCCCTTAAACCCATGCCTGTATAAACGTCTATTTGGGTATTGAGCTGCTTTAATTTTTCCAACAAGTCTAAATTTTCCGCATGACATACATCATATTGCGTCAATGCAATAAAGCTGCTTGGCACAGCATGTTTTAGCTGGGGCACAGTACGCAACGCGTGTTGCGCTGACACCCCTGTCCATGTTTTCATCAAGTGTTGATCTTCAATTTGATAGATCAAACTTTGTGGTTGATGCGTTGCGCTGTTTTGAGTTACAAATGATGGGAAAATTAATGCCAATGCTTTCGGTTGTTGCTGTGCTGATAGTGCTTGTTGCACTTGTAATGCAAGCACAGCACCTGAACCATCTGCCACAATTGCACCATGCTCAGGACGGATATTCCATTTTTCTGCTTGTTGCAAAATAAGTTGATAAGCATCCAGACAATCTTGCTGTCCTTGCGTCCAGTCAAACTCAGGCACTAAACCATATTCAGCTAAAAAGACTTTGACTTTAAGATCACGTGCCAATTGGCGGGCAATATATTCATGTGAGTCTGCACCTCCCACCACATTGCCTCCACCATGTACATAAAAAATCCATGACCAACCGGTTAGGGGTTCAATATCTTCAGGTGAGAACACACGCATGTCGATACGATGCGTCGGTAGTGTCAAAGTATGATCTTCGATACACATGCCTTCCGTGCGCGGTAAGGTGTAATGTTGCTGAAAAGCATCATAAGCTGCACGCAAAGAGTCAATATGTTGATCAGCAGGGCTATATACACCACTCCAATAATCAAACATGTGCATCTCTTCGGTTAGAATTGGCTGACTATTTTCCATCACACAGACTTCCTTTCATGCTCAGACTTTAATTCACTGTTCAATGCTTGTTGAATCAGTGTTTCATTACTTTGTTGAATACGTTTGAGCGTGTCGCTTTTCTCACCTTTTTCAATCATATAAGATGGCAATTTTGCATAGTCCTCACGTAACCAGCGCACCAGACCAAAAGTCTGTACCAAAATAATGATAATGAAAGGTAAAGCTGTGACGATGGTTGCTGCTTTCATGGTATCTAAAGGTGCTTTGGAAAAAATCATCGCCAAAGGCACTAAAGTCAGCATCACACACCAGAACAGACGCACATTTTGTGAAGGATCTTGTCCTTCTTGCAAGCCTTTAGAGCAGGTTGCTGATACGGCATAACCCACTGCATCCATGTGTGCTGCAAGGAAAATCACCATAATTGCCAAGAAGATCCACATCATCAATGTGCCGCCTGGTAAGAGGTTCAAGAGCTGTGCAATCGCCACCTCTCCCCCTTGAGTGCTCAACACTTCAGGGACGTTCACCACACCATGTAAAAACTGGTAAATACTGTAATTTTCCATGATGCCAAAGAAAATCCACATCCCAGCACTACCACCAAGTACCATGGCAAGTAATACTTCTTTAATCGTGCGACCTTTTGATACTCGGGTGACAAATAATGCTACACCTGGTGCATAAGACGTCCACCACAACCAGTAAAATACCGTCCATTCACGGGTAAATTTGCCATCGCCCAATGGGTCGGTAAATAAACTCATGCTGACAAAGTTGCTAAACATTAAACCAATACTGGTAATGGTATTATTTAAAATGAACTGGCTAGGACCAAAGAAGAAAACATACAGCGCAAATGCGAAAACCGCATAACACACCATTGAACTCAGGCGTTGCATGCCTTTGTCCATACCCACATAAGAGCTTAGAGCAAATAAAACAGATACACAAAGTACAATAATGGCATTGGTCATGAAAGTATTTGGAATACCTGTCAATGCCGATAAAATATTCGTAAACGTAATTGCGGTGAGAACGAGTGAAATCGTTAAAGCACCAAACATACACAGTAAGAACAACAAGTCAATTGAGCGCCCAACTATGCCTGTGGCTTTAAAACCTGTGATCGACTCGATAATTGATGCCAGACTCAAGCCTTTATTTTTGCGTACATGAAAGCTATAACATACTGAAATAGATGCTAAAGCATAAATTGACCATGCACTAATCGTCCAATGAAACATGGTATAGGGCACACTGTATTTCAATGCTTCAGGTGTTTGAGGTGTAATATTCAAACCTGGTGTTTGATAATAATATGCCCAGTCTAAAAAGCCCCAATATAATGTCGATGAGCCTAGACCTGCCAAGATAAACATGAAAATCCACGAAGACGTGCTGTACTCAGGTTTCCCTTCACCGAGCTTGATATGTCCATATTTGCTGAATGCTAAGCCCGCCACAAATACACAGGCAAAAAAGCCGAACAAAAGAACTGGCGCAGAAAAAAGTGAGGTACTCCAAAATAAAATCTTTTCTGCAAATGCAATTGATTCTTTCGAATACACTGAAAGCGCAATAACCGACAGGAAAACAATAGATAAACTGACTGTTGCCAGCACCTTATCCATTTTCACCTTATTGGGTTTACTGTCCATATTCATAAATCCTTATTGATGCGCACAATCGCAGTTGATCAACCCTACAAATGCCCCATGATTGATACTATCGTTGCATCCATCACGTCATCCGTTCTTAGCCTACGGTCAAACTGATTGTTGTAACGCCATGAATGAATACATGTGCAAGCGCCTACATCATGTCTTAACTGACAAACTCAAAAGCAAAATGGCATCGCGTTTAAAATCATAAAAATCAAAATAGATTAATCTTAAATATCAAGAGAAATATTGCTTTTACCCTCAGTAACAGCACTTCAACCCAATTGATCTAGATCAATGATCTTTACTCACTGTATGCCTTATGGTAAAACCCTCTACAAATCCTCTCATCTGTCATCGTTACGATTTTCCAGATCTTTGCTACACCACCTACTTTGCTTCTTAGTACATTCCTCAGGCGCTAAGATGCTTTTTTGCGCATCAAAGATCAACAAGGTAATCATTAACCCAATGGACACGAATCGTGAATAATCTGCCAAATCTTTCAGACCTAAAGGTCTTTTGTGTCGTTGCGAAACGAAAAAGTTTTGTTGCTTCAGCAGATGAATTAGGTGCATCGCCTGCTTATGTCAGTAAAAGAATTAATATTTTAGAAAATAATTTAAACTGCACCTTGTTTCACCGCAGTACACGACATGTCAGTTTGACTGAAGATGGAAAATTAATATTGGAACGAGTATCCAATATTTTAAATGAGTTTGATGAACTCAGTGATTTGATCAATAATCCGCAAAATACCCCAACAGGACGTATTGATATTGTCAGTAGCTTTGGATTTGGACGTAGCCATATTGCGCCAATTTTATCGAAACTGATGACCATGTATCCGGAGTTAGATATTCAGTTCAATACCATTGACCATACGGTAGACCTGATTCAACACAGCCTAGATCTAGATATTTTTGTTGGCAATGATATCTCACCCAATATGATTGCTAAAAAATTATTGTCGAATTTTCGGATTTTGTGTGCCTCACCACGCTATTTACAAATGAACAGCGAACCTGATGATTTAGATGAACTTGCAAATCACAGCTGTTTAGCCGTTCAAGAACGTGATCAGTCACGCCATGCATGGAAATTACGCAGCCCGATGGAAGATGTGTCGATTGCCATTACACCGAAATTCACTTCAAATAACAGCGAAATTATCAAACAATTGGTGATGGATGATCAGGGCATTATGCTGTGTTCGATCTGGGATGTAATGGAGGAATTACACACAGGAAAGTTACAACATATTTTAACGAGCTATTGGCAGGATGCTGATATTTGGGCAGTTTATCCTTCACGCCTGCGTAGCTCATCGAAATTAAAAACTTGTATTTTGTTTATTCAAGCGCAATTACTTAACCGTCTACAGCATTTAAATACCTTAACTCGAGGCAAACCTGTTCTCGCTAAAGCAGAACAAGTCATTCTTCCTCCTGAAAAAGTGTTTTTATAATTTTAATATGTCTTATTTCCCTCCAACCAGGGTAAACCGTTTCCACGAATTACCCTGTTTTTATATTATTTTTCAGAACTATGTAAACTGCTCAGCTCAGAAATAATAACCAACTGCCAAATATAAAAGTTTATTCCATTCATTATTATCGCCTTCCGCCAAAGCTTTTGAACTTCCACCGATCATGGCATCATTTCTTGACCAAATATATTCTGCTTGTACACCAATTTTTTTATAATTAAAGGCTAAACCAGTAATAATCCGATTTGAGTCTTTATAACCTGACTCATCTTTAAAAAATTGACTATAGGATAAATAAGGCTTAATCCCCGTGATATTTTTAAAGTCATTTTTAAGATTATAATTCAACTCAGCCATAACATATTCACCATCATTAGCAATGTTATACGTATAATCAAATGCACCCAAAGTTGAACTGTGAGGCATCAGCTGATCCTTATTATTTATTTTTTGCTGCCCAGCCAACAGCATGAACTGCCAAGCTTGATACTGAGTGGTAGTGAAGATATTCCAGTTAGTTTTATGTCCGGTTTCCTGGGTTATTCTATTGTCTAAGTCTGAATACCAAATCGAGCCACCAATTTCGGAGGAAAAATGACTTTCTGTATCCCAGGTAATATTTTTTGATACACGCGCCACCCACATATTTTTTTCTTGAATATGGGTTCCGTTTTCCAGATCCTCCGCTTCGACAAAGTTGCCTGTATAACGGCTGGCATCTTTGGATGTTCCTTTAAAATTACCACCATCCGTTGGGTAATAACCTAAAGTTAAATTATAATCCGGATGTTTTAATTGATATTTGAGACCCAGATTATGTACATCTTCATAACCCAGTGTATTAAATAATGTTTCGTAATAACTACTGCCCCAAAAGCGTCCAAAACCAAAATCGACAGGTTGCAGGCCTGCACTTAAAAGTTGCATTTTATCAACTTTATAGCCTAACCATGCACTATGTAAAAATACAGCATCACATAATCGGTCATATTGATAACAACGCACATCACTCTGAGCAAGCCAGGTCGGATTTTCATAATTCAAAACAAGTTTTAAATCTGCAAGTTTCCAATCATTGTTAGTTCCTTCATAAGCCTCATCAACGAAATCTTTAGATTGGTAGCGAGTACGAATTGCCCCCGTGATGGATAATTGGCCAACTTCAGCCTGATTGCTCCCCCAAGTTAAATCATTTGCATATGTAGAGGTAAATGAACTGCCCCACAGACCAATGAACCAACAGCTAAGCAATATTTTTCTCATTGTAAACACCTTGATAAAAGACGTATAACTTGACCACAAACACCTACGCAATCAATACACCATCTATAATTATAATCTTCACACTATGGATTTAATCTAAAGATATTAGGTCTCTTGTCAAAGTCATTATGGACTGCTCGCAATATCCCAGACATGAGACCCCCTCATTTTGAAGCTGCCTCAAAGGATTCTGAGCTTATCCCGTCGAGATGCAAATGATGCCTGCTCCTGATAGTTCGGGACAACTACCTATACCTAGCCATGACCACTTACCATCTGCTTTTTATATCTGAATAACCCTGCTTTTTACCGTCAGGCTTCACACGAAATATATAAGTCTGTGCCATCCTGCTCTCGATACTCTTTTGATTCAGGCTCAAGTTTAGCTAATACCTTATCCGATAAAAGACGGCGTTTTATATCAGTTGTCTTCATGGCTTGTACACCAGCGGATTCACTAAATCTTGCAATGCACAAGACACCTATACACTATGGCTAGTTATACTAGGTTATGTTCAGGCAAGAAAAAGGCTCAATCCCTTTAGAATCAAGCCTCTTCGTTTTAAAACTTGGCGTATTTTGCCATGTTTTGTTGGGTATTTGGTAGAGGGGCAACAATTGAATTCAAAAACCTAAGCCATTCATTTTAAATATTTTTTATTAAATAAAAAATGACTGATCTAATTTTGACCCCAATTAGGTTTAGTGTATTGATTTAACTTTAAATATTGTTCAAATTCGAATTAAGGGTTTGAAAAGTTATAGAGCAGGATATAAAAATGAGTTCAGGAACAAAACTCAAGTAATACCATTTTTTGAATAATAATACTTTATTGCCCTACTCCCTACATCAAAGTCTTGGTTGTCGATTTACCTATCACTAACTCATTTTTAATTTAGATTTCCTATTATGTTGATATTGCTTTAAGACTCAATGAACAATAATATTATTAATAATCATTATCATTTGCATTAACTAAAATGTCTTATACTGTTCCTTCATCATTTAATCTATCTTGTATTAGCGTTGCTATTTTACTTAGCCAGCAAAGTTTTGCCGATACGACTCAGCAATTACCAACGATTACTATTACTACTCAATCCTTAGCAGACTTAGAGAGTTCTGAACAAAGCAAAAGCTATATCATCCAAAACTCTTCAACTGCCTCAAAACTGGATATTTCACTCAAAGAAACGCCGCAAACAGTCAATGTCGTCACCCGCCAGCAGCTGGATGATTTTGCATTAGACAATACCCGAGATGTGCTGCGTAATACCCCAGGGATCACAGTTAGTAATCAGGAAACAGAACGGACCTCCTACCTTGCCCGAGGTTTCGAAATTTCAAATCTCTTAGTCGATGGCGTTGGCATTCCATTCGAAGGCTATAATTATAATAATGATAATCCTGACAGCTTCTTGTTTGACCGCGTCGAAGTAGTCAAAGGTGCAAATGCCTTAAATAATGGAATTGGTGATCCCGGCGCAACCATTAACATGATCCGTAAACGCCCTACTCAGGAACTTCAGGCAGTATTGAATGCTAGCTATGGCTCATGGAATACGCAGCGCTATGAAGCAGATATATCTTCTGCCCTGACCGAAGATGGGAAAATGAGAGGCCGTGTATTTAGTTATCAACAGACTGGCGACAGCTATCTGGATCGTTATAAACTGGAAAAGAACGGCACAGGGGTTGTTCTGGAAGCAGAGGTAACTGACACTACCTTATTGACTGCTGGCTATACCGAAACCAACCATAAGCCGAATGGTGTCAATTGGGGTTCTAATCCGCTGATCAATACCGAAGGTAAGCAGCTCAGTTATTCACGAAATTATAATTACAGTCCAGACTGGACTTATTGGAACAGCAATATTAAAAGTTACTTTGCCGAGCTTGAGCAAAAGCTGGCAGGCGACTGGACAGCCAAACTGACTTATGATGAAAAACGTACACAACGCGATTCAAAACTCTTGTTTCTGTCCGGAAAACCTGGTGCAAATGGCACTTTAGGCATCACCCTATATCCAGGCATGTATATTGATGACAATAAAGAACAACAAGCCAGCCTGAGTTTTAGCGGCACCTATCCACTTTGGGGACAACGCCATGAAGCCTCATTGGGCTATGTATGGGCTAAGAATAGTCTAGATGAATTGGGTTATGCTGGCAGCTTTGCCAACCCGCTGACCACAGATTTAGCCAGCTTTACACCAGAAGAGCCAACCTGGGATATGTCGAAAACCAGTGGTGAAATGCATATCCGTCAGAAGAACCAAAGTCTTTATGCTGCAACCCGACTGCATCTGAATGATGATCTCAAACTTCTTTTAGGTGCCAATTATGTTCAGGCTGAGAGCAGTGGTAGCAGTTATGGGACCGACACCATTTATGATGAAGATAAAGTTTTACCCTATGCCGGTCTAACCTATAACTTTAGCCATGAATATACAGGTTATCTGAGTTATACCTCGATTTTCCGTCCGCAAACCACCAAAGCAATGGATGGCAGCATTAACAAACCGATCGAAGGTGAAAGCTATGAAGTAGGAATGAAAAGTTCCTGGCTAGATGACAAGCTTACCGCCACCATGGCCGTGTTCAGAACGGAGCAAAGTAATTATCCGCTTCGTGATTCTGATGGTATTCCGACTTTACGCAAGACTCAGGTCAGTGACCTGCGTTCCCAAGGCTACGAGTTCGGCTTGGCGGGACAACTGAGCGACCATTTAAACTTAAGCTTTGGTTATATCCAATTTAGCCTGAAAGATCTAATCAATGGCGGCGATGCGCGTACTTTCAATCCAACCCAATCTTTTAATCTCCTAACCACTTATCAGGTACCACAAATTCCAAAACTGAAACTGGGCCTTGGGGTGCAATGGCAGGACCGAACCTATCTGGATGTGCCTGAAGCAACAACCAATGGCGTAATTACCCAGAAAGCTGGAGTTATTGAGCAGGATGCCTACGCCCTGGTGAACTTAATGGCCAGCTATGAGCTGAATGAGCATATGACCTTGCAAGCCAATGGCAATAACCTGACCAATGAAAAATATCTGTTCAATTTCCCGAATCAGCAAGGTTTTTATGGCGCACCAGCGAATTACAGCGTTGCTATGAAATTCAAATATTAATTTTTAGGCTTAGCCTTGACAACATGTTCAGGGCTAAATCATCGATAAATACACAAAACAGGTAAAACAAATGAAAAAAATGATCGCTTTGACCATTGGACTGTCTATGACACTTTCAACTCAGGCGCATATACTTTGGCTGGAACGTGGTAAAGATATGCAGACTCATGCTTTTTTTGGTGAGTATAGTGAACAGCTTAAAGAAACGCAGCAAGGTGCCCTGAAGTCTTTCAATCAGGCAAAGGCCGTTCAGGCCAAAAAAACATTTAGTCCTCAAATGCGACAGGATCATTTGCTCTATGCGACCCAAGGCCAGACAGATGTCCAACTCAGTCATGAATTGATCTATGGAGAATCATTGCTGAGCTATCATGCCAAATCCGGCAGACAAAACTTGAAAGCAGAGTCAGAACTGGATATTGTCCCGACCCAAACCAACAGCAATATATTTACGGTACTGTATCAGGGTAAACCTGCTGCTGATGTTGAAGTCACGGTCTTTTCCCCGCAATTCTGGCTAAAGAAATACACCACCAACAGCCAAGGCCAGATTACGATCGCCACGCCATGGAAAGGTCAATATGTCATTGAAGTCGGTAAAGAAGCAGACAAGGTAGGAAAGTTGAATCAGCAGGCCTATAAAAAACAGTATCTGGTCACGACTTTAAGTTTTGTTCATTAAGTTTTTTAGATTTTCATCAGTATAGATTTATTCAAGGCCAAATATGATTTCTGTAGTGCAGCCACTCGCCATTCTCTATCGCTTAGGCATGGTCTTTGGTATTGGCTACGTGTGCAGTTATTTAATCGCACTCGATCTGGCTTACTTTTTACAAGCTTATTTGCCTAAAGCTGAGTCTGTCTATTTGGCCGCCTTTACTGCCCTGATTTTTTATGTCTGTTTTGTGATTGGAATTTTTTGTATCCAAAGCTTAAAAAAGCTTTCTATCTATAGCCTGATTCCTTTACTTATTTTATTTCTCTTCTTCCGCTTCATAGGTTAAACCATGCATAAATCTGTCCGTCAATCCATGGCATGGTTACATTCATGGTTAGGTTTAAGCTTTGGCTGGTTACTCTTCGGCATTTTTTTAACAGGCGCCGTCACCTATTACCGACATGAGATCAGTATATGGATGCAGCCTGAATTTGCCTCAATACAAGTCAGTCAGGAAACTGCTTTAAAATCTGCTTACAGCTATTTACAGCAGCATGCACCGGACGCCCAAAACTGGTATATCGGAGTCGCCAATCAAGACTCACCTGTGAATAAAGTCTACTGGCAAAAAGCAGATGGCGGCTATGAAGTTAAAACCCTGGATGCCTCAACAGGAAAAGAATTAAACCTCTCAGCCACACAAGGGGGCGATTTTTTCTATAATTTCCATTTTCAGCTCTACGGTATGCCCTACACGATTGGTCGCCTTATTGTGACAATTGCGGCCTTTATCATGTTACTGACTCTGATTTCAGGAATTATCACCCATAAAAAAATATTAACAGACTTTTTTACCCTAAGAGCCTTTAAAGGACAGCGCTCCTATCTGGATTTTCATAATGTCAGCTCAGTGATAGCCCTGCCGTTTTTTTTGACCATGACATTTACCGGGTTGGCGATTTTCTTTTATATAGTGCTGCCTTCTGGTATGAAAAAACTGTATCCAGATAATCCCTTTCAATATTTTGAAGAAATTCGCACGGTCAATGTATTAGCAAAGCCTGTGGCACATGTGAAAACCGAGATGCTGCCAGTTCAACATTTCATCACCACGGCGCAGCAACATTGGGGACAGGCAGAATTTGACCATATCACGGTCAAGCAGCCCAATACCCAGCTGGCACAAATAACCTTGACTCAACTCAAAGATCATTCGATTACCCGAAATCAGGTACAACTTATTTTAAATGCTGCTACCGGAAAATTGCTTGAAAATACACGAAATGAAAGTGCAATTGCCACCTTAAATGCCAGCATGTATGGTTTACATATGGCACGTTTTGCCGAGCCTGCTTTACGTTTAGGATTGTTTTTCTCTGGCCTATTAGGCTGTGGTATGATTGCCTCCGGACTGCTGCTCTGGAGTCTGAAACGCCAGATACAGAAAAAATCAGCGCGGTTTCATCTCGGCCACTATTTGGTTAACCGTTTGAATATCACTATAATCATTGGCTTGCCGCTTGCCATGCTGGGATATCTCTATGCAAATCGTTTCATCAGCATCCCTGCAGGTGCACCGAATTATGAGATTTATAGTTTTTTCAGTATTTGGTTGGGGAGTTTCATTCTGGCCTGTATAACCCCACAGCAGCATATATGGAGAATGCAGCTTAAAACCCTGATCTGTGCCGCTTTCATGCTTCCGCTCATCAATGTTTATTATTTAGTTTCCCAGCAATATATTGATTCTTTTCCAACTTACTGGCCATTTCTACGGATCGATCTAATGCTATGGATTTTGGCAATTCTTGCTCTCTTTTTACACCAGAAAATTACGCCCATTCAGCAAAAGGCTATTAAGAAAATCCAGACCAAACTAAAAGCTACACAGCAGGAGTCTTCCATATGATATGGATCGCAATCATGGGGCTTTTATGGCTAAGCTGTTTTGGTTTTTATGCGGTAAGTGAAAAGCAGATTATAAAAACCCGAAAATCTCACTATTCTTTTTTAACCACTTATCCTAAATGTACTCGGTTTGCTGCGGGTATTTTTTTAGTCAACGCGATGTTTCTGTTAGGCACACAGTTTAGTCCGAGTATTGGCTTTGTGGCTGTATGGGTATTTCTAAGTCCTATACTTTTTATCTTTATTTTAAAAATAAACAACTTAAAAAATATGAATATTTGATTTGCACTATATCTCAGTCCAAATATAAAACTGATATAAATTCCTGCCCCCTAAACTTAAAAGCCCTCATAAAAAATTATGAGGGCCTAAAAAAGCGGTGATTATTTGAAAGTAATCATGACTGTTTTAATGCGATTTTCTTCTAACTCTGTGACTTCAAAGTCCGTATCTTGATATTGCACACTTGAACCTACGTCTACTACGCCATTACACTTCTCCAGCATTAAACCTGAAATACTGATGTAACCAGAATCTGGCTTAACAAGGTCTAAGCCTGATTCAAGCTCAAGTTAATATAGATCTAACCTACCTGATGCTCTGCAAGTACGATCATTTACTTAACTAAATCAAGTTGCTCATCTACATCAGGGAATTCTCTAGCAATCGCTTCAAACACATCCAGCGGAGAAATTAGCCTGGCTATGCCCTAACTCATCATTGCCTAAAACCAATATGAAGCTTTAGAGGTGCGCAAGGTATTAATAGCATCAATCACTTTCATTTTTTCAAATATATAGATTGGGCGGTGACTATCAGAGCTTTCAACTGCTCTTCATTTTCCAGAACCTCTAATATTCCTTTGCACAAACCACATTCAAGACTTTATCCAGACACCCCGGCATACAGGAAATAAACTATGAGGCATAGACAGTACCTGCTCACGAATTTTATCAGGTGTCTCACCAATCTCTATCCACGAAATTTGACTGCGTGGTGTCATGATAGAAGCGATTGATCTTTTAGCCAGGGTCAAATACACATACCCTAAATACTAAATAATTATTTAAATTAAAAATTATTTAGTATCCTAAAAATTGGATAAAGATCTGGAGGATTCGGATAGCTGCATAGGATGAATTTCGCTTCAATGAAGGAAATACCCTAATGGACTAGAGGATATAACAATGACCTCACGCAGCATTACTGAATGGCAAGACTTCATTAAGAACTGTATTGATTTTCGTCCACACGATGGTGTGTTCCGCATTGCTCGAGAAATGTTCACTGAAGCTGAACTGTTTGACTTGGAGATGGAGCAGATCTTTGAAAAAGTCTGGATTTATGCCTGTCATGAAAGTGAAATTCCGAACAACAATGATTTTGTGACGGTTCAAATTGGCCGTCAACCCCTGATTATTAGCCGCGATAGTAATGGTGAACTTCATGCCATGGTCAATGCGTGTGAACACCGCGGCGCCACCTTGACACGTGTCAGTAAAGGAAACCAGGCCACATTTACCTGTCCTTTCCATGCTTGGACCTATAAATCTGATGGTCGCTTAATTAAAGTTAAGGCGCCAGGCGAATATTGCGAACACTTTGATAAAACCACACGTGGTCTTAAACAAGGCCGTATTGCCAGTTATCGTGGTTTCGTATTTGTCAGTTTAGATAGCCAGGCGACGGATTCTTTAGAAGATTTTTTGGGCGATGCCAAGGTCTTTCTTGATTTAATGGTTGAGCAGTCACCAACGGGTGAACTTGAAGTATTACAAGGTAAATCAGCTTATACTTTTGCAGGCAACTGGAAACTCCAAAACGAAAATGGCCTAGATGGTTATCACGTCAGTACGGTGCACTATAACTATGTATCGACTGTTCAGCATCGTCAGCAAGTCAATCTCGAAAAAGGAGCTGACTTAGATACCTTAGATTACAGCAAATTAGGTGCAGGTGACTCTGCAACTGATGATGGCTGGTTCAGCTTTAAAAATGGTCATAGTGTATTGTTCAGTGATATGCCCAATCCAACAGTCCGTCCAGGTTATGACACTGTAATGCCATACCTTTTAGAAAAATATGGAAAAAAACGTGCCGAATGGGCCATGCATCGTTTAAGAAATCTGAATTTGTACCCTAGTCTGTTCTTTATGGATCAAATCAGTTCACAGTTACGTATTATCCGTCCTGTAGCATGGAACAAAACCGAAGTGATTAGCCAGTGTATGGGGGTTAAGGGTGAATCTGCCGAAGCACGCCGTAACCGTATCCGCCAGTTTGAAGACTTTTTTAACGTGTCAGGTCTAGGTACACCAGATGACCTTGTGGAATTCCGTGAACAACAAAAAGGCTTTCAAGCTCGACTTGAACGCTGGAGCGATATTTCTCGCGGTCATCATACTTGGGAATATGGCATTACCCAAAATGCTCAAGATTTAAATATTAAGCCAGTCATTACTGGACGTGAATTCACCCATGAAGGCTTATACGTTAATCAACACGGTCAATGGCAACGTTTAATGCTCAATGGCCTAAATAAAAAAGCGTTAAAAATGCAAGATGTGACTTTTGAGCAACACACTATCAAGGACGAGGTGTAATCATGACTGCTGAACTTAACTTTGCTGTTTCTCAGTTTTTAATCAAAAAAGCCGAACTCTGTGACACCTATGATTGGGATGCTTATCTTGATCTATATGATGAGGATAGTGAATACCATATTCCGCAGTGGATTGATGACCATAACTACGTCCAGGATCCGAATCAGGGCTTGTCCTATATTTATTATGAAGACCGTACAGGCCTAGAAGACCGAATTTTTCGTATCCGTACCGGTAAGGCAGCCTCTGCCACTCCTTTACCCCGCACCTTACACATGATTAAAAATGTTCGGGTCAAAGAACTGGATGATGGCTTAATTGAAGCAAAAGTAGCATGGCACACCCTGTATAACCGTCAAGGTTTAGAAGGTAGTTTTTATGGTCATGCCACGTATACCTTACGCAAAGCTGAAGAGAGCTTCCGCATCCGTCGTCAACATACAGTATTACTGAATGACAAAATTGACTCGGTCTTAGACTTTTATCATGTTTAAGGATCAATAGTATGACTCATTCAGTGGCGCTCAATTTCGCTGATGGTAAAACTTTTTTCATTTCTGTACATAATGACGAATTGCTGCTCAATGCAGCCATTCGTCAAGGAATTACCCTGCCTTTAGATTGTCGTGAAGGGGTATGTGGAACCTGTCAGGGCCAGTGCGAAAGTGGGGCTTACGAACAGGAATATGTCGATGAAGAGGCACTCAGTGAACGTGATTTGGCAGAGCGTAAAATATTGGCATGCCAAACCCGAGTGAAATCCAATGCTGCATTTTATTTCGATCATAATTCAAATCTTTGTAATGCCGGCGAGTCTTTAAAAACTGCCACCACAGTGACTGCTGTAGAACTAGTTTCTGAAACCACGGCCATTTTGCATGTCGATGCCAGCAGTTATAAACAACCTTTGCACTTTTTACCCGGTCAATATGCACGTCTGCAAATTCCAAATTCTGAGGACTGGCGTTCGTATTCTTTTGCCAACCGGCCTAATGCCACCAATCAGCTGCAATTTTTAATTCGTTTGCTGCCAAACGGTGTGATGAGTAATTACTTACGTGAATACTGTAAAGTCGGACAGACCATTTATATGGAAGCTCCTTTAGGTAGTTTCTACTTACGTGAAATCGAGCGCCCCTTGGTGTTTATTGCTGGTGGTACGGGATTATCTGCCTTTTTAGGCATGCTGGATAATATCGTTGAACAGCCTAATGCCCCAGATGTACATCTTTATTATGGCGTGAACCAAGAAGCCGACTTGTGTGAACAGCAACGCTTACATGCCTATACCGAACGGATGCCTAATTTTAAGTATCAACCAATCATTAGTAAGGCTTCAGATAATTGGACCGGTAAAACGGGTTATATTCAGGACCATTTAAATAAAGACCAGCTTGCAGAGCAAGCATTTGATATGTATCTGTGTGGCCCGCCACCAATGATTGAAGCGGTCAAAGACTGGCTGGAGGATCAAGCCTTACAGAACTACCGCCTTTATAGTGAAAAATTCTTGCAAAGCAATACCAGTCGCCTTTAACAACAAGCTTTGTAGATAAAGGCTTAACTTTTGTAGTGCTGAATCAATGCAGCATGAAATCAGCAGTTTTAAATAAATCTAAAATACCCACTTAAGGAAAGTAGCATGGAACGCAAACAAATTAGTGATCTGGTCAAGCAAATGAATGTAGACAGTGCCACTGGACCTGTGGATACACGTGTACAGGAAATTATTGTACGTTTAGTCACAGATCTTTTTCAGGCCATTGAAGAGCTCGATATTCAACCTTCTGAAGTGTGGAAAGGCTTAGAATATTTAACTGATGCAGGACAAGCTAATGAACTGGGCTTACTCGCAGCAGGCTTGGGACTAGAGCATTTTTTAGACTTGCGAGCTGATGAAATCGACTTAAAAGCAGGTATCACTGGAGGCACGCCACGCACCATTGAAGGTCCTCTATATGTAGCAGGTGCGCCTGAGTCGGTAGGTTTTGCACGTATGGATGATGGCTCTGAGTCTAATAAAATTGATACTCTTATTATTGAAGGGACAGTAACTGATACAGAAGGCAACCCGATTGAAAACGCCAAAGTCGAAATATGGCATGCAAACAGTTTAGGAAATTATTCATTCTTCGATAAAGCTCAATCAGAATTCAATTTACGTCGTACGATTTTTACCAATGATAAAGGAAAATATGTAGCATTAACTACAATGCCGATCGGTTATGGTTGTCCTCCAGAAGGTACTACACAGGCTTTGCTGAACAAGTTAGGCCGTCATGGCAATCGCCCTTCTCATGTGCACTATTTTGTATCTGCACCTGGATTCCGTAAGCTGACCACCCAGTTCAATATTGAAGGTGATCAATATTTATGGGATGACTTTGCTTTCGCAACACGTGATGGTTTAGTCGCAACAGCAGTAGATGTTACCGATTCAAGCGAAATTAAACGTTATGGCGTAGATAGACCGTTTAAACATATTACATTTAATATCTCTCTGGCCAAAGACAGTGTTTCAGCGCCTTCCGCAGAAG
Organism: Acinetobacter sp. RF15B; assembly: GCF_007558235.1. Taxonomy (NCBI): domain Bacteria; kingdom Pseudomonadati; phylum Pseudomonadota; class Gammaproteobacteria; order Moraxellales; family Moraxellaceae; genus Acinetobacter; species Acinetobacter sp. RF15B. The sequence continues at coordinate 206,707 of NZ_VLSR01000004.1, forward strand.
TTGAACGTCGTCGCTTATGTGCATAGTGCTCTTTTACTCTCCACTTGAACTGAGTTTTAATCTTGATTCAAGTGGGGAGTTCTAAATTAAGCTAAATTGAATTATCTCATTTCCCATTTTTCTAATCTTCTCACTTCAAAATAAATATTTTTTATCCTTAATTATTGTACTGTTCTCTAAAAAACTGATGTATCTATTATCTCCAATCCTATTTTATTAAAAGAGATAATTTATTCCTAAAAAACCTCTAGTCCTTTAGCACAATCGTCTCTTTGTAAAATATTTCCTTCACATATCATTTTTGAGCTATTTAACTAAATATCCCATTTATCTAATTTGGAAAAAATGGATGGTGTTTAGGAATTTCTGGATAGTTTAAAAGAATCAAAAAGCGTTCAATCAATACTCTGAAAAAAAATTTCAAGTGAATGGAATATAGCAAGCAAGAATCAATTTCTCTAAGGAAGGTATGGGATGACAGATCAGCAAAGACCAACAGTAAGATCAAAAAATCATTTATATTATTCAGTATTTTAAGTGATATAAGCTGATGATGAAAAGTCTTATCATTTTATCTATAGCTAAAATTTTAAAGATTATATTCTAGGACTGAATACGATTCGGTAATACCTTTAAGGCTGTTGATGGTCACGAAAATAAAGCAAGTAAAGCTAATTTTATTTGAAGCTATACATTTCAACATGCACTATCTCAAAGGTTTAGCTGTGCACTATCTTTGAATTGATTATGACGTTAAATATAGCACTGATTTCAAAAAGAAACTTTTTTGTAAATTACAGTAAAGAATTCTAAAAACTTTAAAGGAATAAAGATGAAAACAATTGATCTTAATACGGTGATAGACCGTGAAAAATTATCACCATTACAATGGCTCGTATTTACACTAGGCTTTTTAGTATTTTTTTGCGATGGCTTAGACACTGGTATTATTGGTTTTATTGCACCTGCATTATTAGATGATTGGGGGATAAGCAAACCCCAACTTGCACCAGTATTGAGTGCCGCTCTAGTCGGTATGTCGATTGGCGCTATTCTGTCTGGCCCTCTTGCTGATAAATTTGGGCGGAAAAAAGTTATTACTTTCACCACATTACTTTTTGGTGCATTTACAGTTTTATGCGGATTTGCCACGTCAACACAAGAATTGATGATTTACCGGTTCATTACTGGTATCGGCTTAGGTGCAGCCATGCCAAATATCAGTACAATTGTTTCAGAATATATGCCTGCAAAACGTAAAGCATTTTTAACCGGATTGGCGGGTTGTGGATTCATGCTGGGAATTTCTTGTGGTGGCCTTCTATCTGCTTATTTATTAGAGAATTTAGGCTGGGCTAAAGTCATTATTATTGGTGGGATTGTTCCCCTTATTCTGGTAATTATACTACTAGCCAAATTACCAGAATCACCACAATATTTAATCAAAAACAATCAACCTTCAAAAGCTCAGCATATTTTAGAGATGATTCAAGGAAAGCCTTTTCCCGATAGAATCACAATTAGACTGGCTTACACTGAAGTACAGTCTACTCAAAATCCTGTTAAACAAGTTTTAAGTAAATATTTAGTAAGTTCAAGTATGTTATGGCTTTGCTGCTTTATGAGCTTACTAGTTTTTTATCTTTTAACCAGTTGGATGCCAGTTATTTTAAAAACAGCAGGTTTTACCACTCAGCAATTCAGTTTAATTGCCGCTATATTTCCTTTTGGTGGAGTCATTGGCGCTATAATTATGGGCTGGTATATGGATAAGACCAATCCGAATACAGTTATTCGATACTCTTATCTGATTGCTTTTGGCTTATTTATTGTAGCTGGCTTCATAAGTTCAGACATATTTTTATTTGGAGTTACCATATTCTTAATTGGTGCCTTGCTTACTGGTGCTCAATCCTCCTTACTACCTTTAGCAGCTATTTCCTATCCTTCAACCTGTCGAGCTGTAGGGGTATCATGGATGCATGGCATTGGTCGAATTGGAGCAATTCTAGGTGCTTTCTTCGGATCCTTAATTTTCACATTTGATCTGAGCCTGAGTGGTTTATTCTACATCCTTGCAATTCCTACATTTATTTCTTTTATTGCTTTAAGCCTAAAAGTCCTAAGTGAGAAATCAAAATACTCAGAACAAGCTGAAATTAAAGAAATAGCTTAAATTATTATAAGAGCATTAAAAGCCAGATTTAAATCTGGCTTTTAATCTTTACATTTTTAGTCTTTTAATGAAGCTCTTTAAATTTGTTTTTAGTATCACTTGGCTTTTCTCCAAACTCCTCACGATAATCTTGAGAGAATCGACTTAAATGATTAAATCCCCATTTAAAAGCCAATTGTGAAATAGAGATTCTTTTATCAACACTCGGCGTACATAAAGATTTATAAATTTGTTGTAAGCGATATTTTTTTAGATAAGCCAAAGGGCTTGTTCCATAATAGGTGTGAAATTCTTCATATAATTTTGACTTCGAAACTCCTGCTAATTGTTGCAAAGTATCGACACTAATTTCCTCACATGCATGAGTAATTATAAATTTATGTACTTTTTGAATATAAGCAGGCTGTTGTTGATTCGATACTTGTCTAAGCTGTTCTGAATAATTATTTTCTTGAAATAGCAACAAGGTTTTAATGATAAAGTTTTCATAGTCTTCAGCAAGCAAAGACAATCCATGAGAATTAATATACTGAGATTTTGAGTTTAAAAAATCCTGTATATTTTTCCACCACAAAGTCGTAAGTTGCTGCGAATCAAAATGCATTCTTGGGCTAAAAATAACAGACTTTTCAACAGGTTGCTTAAGAATATCTGCTAATACAAGATGTAAACTTCTTTCAGGAATGACGACTTGAAGTTTTTTACAATTTTTATCAATTGTAAGATCTTGCAACTGGGCATTTGAGATAATAAGTCCAGTTTTTTCGTCTGAATAATATTGTTCTCCCCTCATATTTAAAATCTGTTTACCACACAGAGGCAGGCTAATACTATAAGCTCTGAGATGGGAGGTATTGATTGCCACATTTGCACCATAGGAAATGGTGCCAATCGTCATTCGCTTACTTGGCAAGCGCATGCCATCATAATGAAAATCTAAAGTATTTCGATAACTGGTATCTAAGCGATGTTCGCCACAGATGGTAGACATAAGATCTTGAGCAAAGTCGGCTTTTTTCGAATAATGCTTTAATTCAATATCCTGTTGGCTTAGTGAGTGCATTCCTTTTCACCTAGCTAAAATTTATAATATTTTTCCAATATATCAGCTAGACACACTATTTGAATAGATCAATTCTATATTTGAATGATTAAAATTCGTATCGAATATTCTTTAGTTTACAAATTTATTTAATGCTAAATTGAAAATAAATATAATATTCACAATCAAAGTTATAAAGCCTATTATTTTAAAAAAAGAATAACTTCTATACCTTCTGGATATTTATTTATACCCACAACGGGCTTTGTTACATAAAGCATAGAAAGATAGAGTTCTTCTGGGGCACTCAAATTTAAGTGACAATTGGGGTGTGAGGTTGGCCTAATTCTGTAAATTTATTTAAGATGGCTATACGTGCGTGAATCTCCTTGATTTAACTACCGAAGTTCTTAGCACTTAGCTTATCTCCCTATCATTTTATGCCATACATTTTGGTTTCTACCAAACTACGTCGATGATACCCAGACCACTTTTCCCCAATCATTCTTCCTAAGAATTTACAAATTTTCAATAATTCATTTCTATCTAAAGATCCTTATTTTTTGTCTTTCTGTAGTTTTGCATTTGTCTTGGTGGAATTATGGCAGGTGCTTGATGATCTTAAATGAGCTATCGGCAGTATTTAATGTCATAAGCTCTATTGGGATAGATAGAATCTATGCCTTCATCAAATGGGATTTGATCCAGTCAATCACAGAGTACCTGTGAATCGCTGATATCGTTCGGGATGAACTGGTATCTATTTGCAGTGTTTTAGCATTCATACCAAGATGAAGCTTAAGCCATGAGCGGTGATATTCAGGCTGATGCTTCTTACGCTTTCATTCACTCTCACTTAAAAACCTCAAGCCAGTAGAGCCAACGATTAGATGAACTCCATCATTACTTTTCTGGTAGCGAATCGAAATATCAATATGCTTTTGTCTTCTACAAAGCATGGAATAATCTGGCGCTGTCCCCTCTAATTTACAGAGTCTAATGACGCTCTGAACAAAACCTGTGACCATGCGTAAAGAGAGTCGAAATAGAGATTTGATCATGAGCAGCATTGTATAGCTGCATCACAATAGGTTTGATTTCGTCCGTGTTTACCTTGTGGTTGAGCATACCATTGAGTAGTGAGATCAAACCAAATTGATAGGTTTCCTTGATTGATCAGGGCTGTATTGTAAGAGGGACAATTCGTTGTACGGTAGACTTTAGATATGGGCTTATTCATTTGGAAATTATATTGCTGAATAAGCCGTCATCAATAGGTTTGTGCAACAAAGCCTATCTGAACAGCTATGCTTTTTTGCCATCAGGCTTCACACGAAAATATAAGCCTTCGCCGTCCAGTTCCCGATACTCTTTTGACTCAGGTTCTAGGTTAGCTAATACGGTATCTGATAGCGGCCTGCGTTTTATGTCGGTTCTTTTCATGAGCTTGTACACCCGTGAGTTCAATAAAATATGCAATGTACAAGGCAGTGTACACCGTGCATGTACACTATAGATAGTTATATTTAGTTATGTTCAGGCAAGAAAAAAGGCTTAATCCTTTTAGAATCAAGCCTTTTCGCTTTAAACTTGGCATGTTTCGCCATGTTTTGTTTTGAATTTTGGTGGAGGTGGCGGGAGTTGAACCCGCGTCCGCCAGCACTACGCTCGAGAATACTACATGCTTAGATATCGTCTATTGTTTTAACTCTTTGTGACCCGACGAACAGGGTACAAATCGCGATCCTCTTAATTTAGTACAAAACCCCGAGGCTTGGTTTTATACGGACTTGTGTGCTTGCGCTTCAGTCGGGATCTCTAACCACAAGTATTCAGAGATGCGGACAAGCTGCCCTTAGGCAGCTAGAGCGTATGATTCGTCGTTTGCGACTATTAAAATGCAAATTTGATTTACGAGAGAAAATGCGCTCTCGACATGCATCTATGAGTTTCATCACCAGCGTCGAAGCCAGAAACACCCCCAAAGTACGATTCATCATAGCATAACTGTGAAGAATTGCGATGCCATTTTTCAAACAATTACACTTTGATGTGCCTTAATTTAATAATTGCGCTAATATTTTGTTTTTCAAGTCCTCTAAAAGAAACATTCATGAGCTATTTATTGGCCCTTGATCAGGGAACGACTTCAAGTCGTGCGATCATTTTTAATGAACATGGACAGGTTCAGGCAACGGCTCAACGCGAGACCCATATCCAGACGCCATATTCAGGCTGGGTCGAACAGGATGCACAGGAAATCTGGAGCTCCCAAATTGCAGTCGTCCAGCAGGCACTGGCTACAGCGCGCATTCTGGCCAAAGATATTAAAGCCATTGGACTGACCAATCAGCGTGAAACCACAGTGGTATGGGATCGCCGTAATGGTAAACCCTTGGCACCCGCCATTATCTGGCAGGATCGCCGGGCAACCGATTGGTGTAATCAGCTGATCCAGCAAGGCCTTATGGATCAGGTACAACAAAAAACCGGATTACGTATAGATCCTTATTTTAGTGCTGGCAAACTGGTTTGGCTACTGGCAAATATTGATGGATTGCGCGCCCTAGCTGAGCAGGGGCATGTGGCTTTTGGCACCATTGATAGCTGGTTAATCTGGAACCTGACCCAAGGTGCCGAGCATATTATTGAAGCCAGTAATGCATCCCGTACCATGCTGATGAACTTGCGCAATCAGAGCTGGGACGAAGAGTTATTAGAACATTTTAATATTCCGGCCTCTATCCTGCCAAGAATTGTGAGTTCCGATTGCTATATTGCAGATACTGCACCCGGTTTACTCGGTGCGACTATCCCCATCACCGGAATTTTAGGTGACCAGCAATCAGCCCTGTTTGGACAGTCATGTTTTGAGCCTGGTACTGCCAAAAACACCTACGGTACTGGCTGTTTTATGCTCTTCAATACCGGCCATGATATTCAGTTCAGTCAAAATAAGCTCCTTTCTACTCTCGCCTGGCAGGCACAGGACAAAACGACCTATGCACTAGAAGGCAGTGTATTTATGGCTGGCGCAGTAGTACAGTGGCTGCGTGATGGTCTCGGTATTATCCAAAAAAGCAGTGATGTCGAAAAGCTCGCCAGTACAGTCGTTGATACAGATGGAGTAGTTCTAGTGCCTGCCTTTACCGGACTCGGTGCACCGCACTGGGATAGCGAAGCCCGCGCCCTGCTCTGTGGTATGTCACGCGGCACCCATAAAGCCCATATTGCCCGTGCCGCGTTAGAGTCAATTGCCTTTCAAGTTTCAGATGTATTGACCGCAATGCAATCGGATATTAGCCATCCCTTAAAAGAATTACGCGTTGATGGCGGTGCCAGTGGTAATGACATGCTGATGCAGTTTCAGGCAGACCTGCTAAATGTACCGGTATTACGTCCGAAAATGCTGGAGTCTACCGCTTGGGGTGCCGCAGCAATGGCGGGCTTAAAATCTGGCGTATTTGCAAGCTTTGATGAAATTGCACAGTCATGGCAACTCGACCGGGCCTTTGAACCCAAAATGCAGGATGACAAACGTGCAGCACATTTAGCCAAATGGCAAAATGCCTTAAAGCGGGCAAAGTCAGATTTATAAGCCTGATAAAAACCGCTGTCTACTACCGGTTTTCTATTGAATATTTTCTTACTTACTACTTTATATTGCGCTGAGATCAACACCTGGGGAGAGTTCAAAATGAGTTTTACTGGCTTGTTATTTTTTGCGGCCATGAATGATGGTACATCTTGATAACAATCCCCGATAGAACAATGTAAGCTGAAAAGTTAAATCTATAAGCACCTCTGCTTAGAAAGGTGCTTATATACTCAGCTCATAGCCAACCTTGAGCTGCCAGATGGATTAATATGCATAAGAGGCAATAGCTGTAGCAATCGGCTTGTCTTCGTTATTGACCATAGTCATACGCATGGTACAGCCCTTACGCCCCAATCTTAAGGTTTCTGCACGGGCAATAAAATATTTCCCGCGTCCCGGTGCCAGATAGTCTACCCGCATATCCACTGTTGCCAGTCGTGATACTTTTTTAATGGTCTCGGCAATGGTCTCCGGTCCTGCCTTTTTATATAGCTCTCCCATGGCCACAATTCCGCCAATACTATCGAGTACCGTGGCTGCCAGACCACCATGCAGAATCTGGAAGGCCACATTACCAATCATAAAGTCCTGCATCTCAATATAAGCTTCAATCTGACCATCGACGATCCGCATGGTCATACCATTATGCTTAAAAAAAGGAGAGGCATTAAAAGCATGTACCAACTGATTTAAAACCACATCAATATCCACCTTTGCTCCTAAATGTATACTACCTGTCCAGTTTTTCTCTGTCTTAGTCATAAGTCTGTCCGAAGCCACCACAATAAAACCGCTAATTTATGCCCAAAAATTTCAGATAGGGCTACAATAGCAGCCTAGTTTAATACTGATTGCTGAGATTTTTATGACCTATACGTTCAATCGTCCCGCATTTCCTGCAACTCGCATGCGTCGTATTCGTAAAAATGAGCATTTACGTTCTATGGTACGTGAAACGCATCTCAGTGCTGACCACCTGATTTATCCAGTCTTTGTACTGCCAGGACAAGACCAGACGCAAGACATTCCAAGTATGCCCAATGTGCAGCGCCTGTCTGCTGACTTGTTGCTAAAAAAAGCGGAACGCTTGCTGGAACTGGGTGTGAATAAACTGGCGCTGTTCCCAGTAACGCCGCAAGAAGATAAAAGCCTGCTTGCAGAAGCAGCCTGGCGTGAAGATGGGCTGGTACAAACCACCGTACGTCTGTTAAAAAAAGAATTGCCGGAACTGGTATTGATTACCGACGGCGCGCTGGACCCTTATACTACCCATGGTCAAGATGGCATCATTGATGAAACTGGCTATGTATTAAATGATGAAACAGTCGAGGCCCTGATTAAACAGGCTCTGAGTCATGCAGAAGCAGGCGCCGACATCGTAGCCCCGAGCGACATGATGGATGGTCGTATTGGCGCGATCCGTCAGGCTCTCGAACAACAAGGTCATATTTATACTGCTATTATGGCCTATTCAGCCAAATATGCGTCGAGCTTCTATGGCCCGTTCCGTGATGCAGTCGGTTCTGCCAGCAACCTGAAAGGCGGCAATAAATACAATTACCAGATGGATGTTGGCAACCGCGCTGAAGCCCTGCATGAAATTGCGCTGGATATTCAGGAAGGTGCAGACATGGTGATTGTCAAACCTGGCATGCCGTATCTGGATATCGTTCGTGAAGTCAAACACACCTTTGGTCTGCCGACCTTTATCTATCAGGTCAGTGGCGAATATGCCATGCTGGCCGCTGCAATCCAGAATGGCTGGTTATCTGACAGCGTGATTCTGGAATCTTTGATGTGCTGTCGTCGTGCCGGTGCAGATGGTATCTGGACTTATTTTGCTGAAGAAGCAGCTGTTAAACTGAAAGAGATGAAATAAACATAAGGACCCTGGCGCAATGCATATCGCCATTATCGGTGCGGGTATTACCGGATTAATGTCCGCACTGGAACTGCTGGAACAGGGATGTTCGATCACGATTTTGGATCAACAGGCCGCCGGACAGGCAGCGTCCTGGGCCGGAGGCGGCATTCTCTCCCCCATGTATCCCTGGCGTTACCCAAATGCCGTCAACACTCTGGCTCGCCATGCCAAACCGCTGTATCAGGCCTGGAATCAAAAACTGCAACCGACAAGCGGAATTGATTTTCAGATTCATAACACGGGCATGCTGATTTTTGATGAGTCCGATTTTGAAATCGGTTTACGTTATGCCGAGCAATATCAGGACCCGCAGCAGCAGGCGCAACTTCTCGATCAAAGGCAGCTCGGACAGATCAATCCCAGAGTAGATCAGACGAAGTTCAAACAGGCTCTTTATTTTCCTGAACTGGCCAATATCCGCAATCCCCGACTGCTAAAGTCGATCATCAGCTATTTGAGGCAGCATCCCCGTGTGATCTGGCAGGAACATTGTAAAATCAGCCAACTCGATATACAGCAAGGTCATGTTCAACAGATATCAAGCGAGAATGGACTGAGTTTTCAGGCAGATCAGTTTGTGATTGCAACCGGCGCATGGTCAGCTTACTGGTCGGAACAGCTCGGCTTTGACATTCCGGTACAGCCGGTACAGGGCCAGATGTTGCTATTTAAAACACCAGAGCACTGGCTGCCCAGCATGTGCATGCACAAGGTCATGTACCTGATCCCACGCCGTGATGGTCATGTGCTGTGCGGTTCCAGTATGCGTCAGGTGGGCTTTGATACCTCCCCTTCAACCGAAATCCGTCAGGATATTTTCGCTGCCTGTCTGGAGATGGTACCGGAGCTGGCTGATTTTCCGGTGGTGAAACAATGGGCCGGTTTAAGGCCCAGCTCACCCGATGGCATTCCCTATATTGGCAAAATGCCGCATCTGGACAATCTCTGGATCAATTTCGGTCAGTTCCGTAATGGCCTATGTATGGGCGCTGCGTCGGGGAAACTTCTGGCCCAGCTCATGCTGGAACAGCCGACTTTTGTTGATCCAGAGCCTTATAATCCGGCACAGCGTTTAGAAACGCAGGCTTTAGCGGTTTAACACTTCCAGTAGCGCCTCTTTCAGAGTCGGATAACTAAAAGTAAAACCAGCCTCCTGTAAAGCTTTAGGCTGAACATACTGTCCATTTAAAATCAGTTGGGATTGCTCGCCCAGCAGCATTTTCATGCTGCAAGCTGGTAACGGCAATAAAGGTTTACGCTTCAGCACCTGTGCTGCGATCCGGGCAAATTGAGCCTGACTGACTTTTTCTGGAGCCACCAAGTTAAAAATCTGGGGCTGAGTCGATTCCTGCATCAAAAATTCGATGGCCCGCATGACATCCTGAAGATGCACCCAGGTCACCGGCTGGCGGCCATGACCAATCCGGCCAAACAGATTAAGTTTGATGGGTAATAACATCTGCGGAAGAATTCCTCCACCCTTAGCAAACACCACACCTAGACGAATAATCTTGGTGTTCTGCTCAGGATAAGATAAGGCCAAACGCTCCCATTCGGCACATAGCTCGGACATAAAAATGTCTTGTGCCGGGCTGTGTTCTGTACACACCCTATCCCACTGCTCTTCAGAATCAATGCCATAGTAGCCCACAGCAGAGGCTGAAATAATCCGTTTGGGCTTGATCTGATATTTTTCCAGATGCTCAAAAAGCTGCCGGGTGGTCTTTAGACGACTATCCATCAGTTTCTTTTTACGGGCGGTGGTCCAGCGACCCTGACCAATACTTTCACCAGCCAGATTAATCACATAGTCAATCTGCTGGTTTTTTAATTCATCCAGATCATGAACCCAGTGAAAATCCGGGTGGGCGTTGCGCAAGTTTTTCTGTCGGGTCAGACCGATCACCGCATAATCCCGTACCAGTAAAAATCTTACCAGATGGCTGCCAATAAAACCGCTGGCACCTGTCATCAATACGACTGGTTTATACATACCGATTCTGCACTATTCTTCTTGTCATGATTCAGAGTATACGCTGCTCACCTATCAAAATGTCGAGTATAAAAATATTGATCAGTAAATGAAAAATCAGGCCATCCAGAACATGTCTGCTGTTACTCTTTGGCTCATTTTATTTATTAAATAAAGATTTGCGCTAAAACCATCTGAATATTTAAAATAGCCCGCGGTCTGGTTGATAGTTGCGTTAGTTTATAGATTTAATTTTACTAACCCTTTAAACATCCTGGTTTAGCAAGATAAGAGTTGCAGAAGCTTATATTTACCTTAGATAACCTCATTATTCATAAAATTCTGCAAATGGCTGTGTATAGCCAAGATCCAAATTTTGAGAGAGCCAAAGTCTTTTATCTATACACGACGTCCTGTCATGCTGAGTAATCTGTGACCTCCGTGTCCACTCACATATTTAAGGTTTTCTTGCACATAACGGTTGAATGGCAACTATAAACCAGAAATTTTAGCTGCCATACGCTGTGCCTGTTTGCCATAAAACCAGTAGGTCAGCAAATAAAGTGGAATGGCGATCAGAAGGAACATAATCACGACAATGCTGACAAATTGCGGCTGTTGCAAATACAGCAAAAAATCCTGCCAGGCATTCGGATTGGAACGCGTCGCAATCACAATCCCCAAAATTAAAAACGCCAGATTATAGCCCCAGTAAATCAGACTGAAGCCCAAGCTAAATTTTTTACGTTCGGTTGCAGAGGGCGCACGGCGCTGCTGTTTTAAAAATTTGAACAGAACCCAGATCATCGCCACCAGATAAGGCACAATGGTCAAGATGGCGCCCATGCCGGTTGGCATCAAGGCTGCCAGCACACCGCAAATACAGGTAAAGACAAAGCACAGGAAGAAAAACCAGAGAAAATAGCGAGTTAGCGGCACCATTAGAAGAACCCAAAGACGATTAACAAGCTAGTATAAAAAAAATTAAGTTTTTTTTCATTTTATTGTCAACCTCAGCCAAGATCATGACGTTATATAGGGTACAAGGTTCGAAAATTTGGACTGGCATCCACAAGTTTTCGTTCACTTCGCTAAAGCAATAAGTTCAGTGTAGGTGGAAATTTTGAACAGCAGCCAAAATTTTCATCTGCACAATTTTTGACCGACGATTTCACTATCACTCGAATCGTCGGTTTTTATTGTTTAGGCGCTGCATTTTGTCACTCTGACCAGATGAATCAGGGACTGTTTTATAAGAGCTAACATAAGGATCAGTCCTTATTTTTCAAGTCTGCTTTGCCTAGTTTGTATAAAAACCGCTCTAAAAGGGTAAATTTTTCAAACCGGCCTCCCCCAATGAATGAAAGTAAAAACAACCTGAAGCTGAATAAAGATGAGACCCGGCCTATACTTAAAAGCTGTCTCAACGATGGCAGGCAAACTCAGCAGGCTCTACGACCAAGTTCAACGGCTTACAAGCAAACAAGAAAGTATTTTTCAAGTAGACTTTTACTGGCGCTTTTTTCTATAGTAGGAAGGCAAAAATAAAGGTTGGTATACATGGCAGTTCATTTTCTTCATACTTCTGATTGGCATTTGGGGCAATTCTTCCATAACCATGACCGTGAATTTGAACATACGCAATTTCTGACCTGGCTACTTGAACAAATCAAGATCAAACAGCCGCATGCCCTGCTGATTGCCGGGGATATTTTTGATGTCATCAATCCGGCTTCAAGTGCACAACGACAGCTGTATCAGTTTCTTGCTGATGCGCATGAGCTGGCACCCCATATGCAAACCCTGATGATTGCCGGTAACCATGATTCAGGTTACCGGATTGAACAGGTACAGCCTTTACTGACCAAATTTAATGCCAAAGCGGTGGGGATTGTCGGCCGAACCTCGACCAATCAGCTTGATCTGGACCGTCTGCTGGTGCCAATTTATGACCAGAACCGAACGATTGTGGCCTGGTGTCTGACCTTGCCCTATTTACGCAGCGCTGAAATTACCGGAATTAACGAGCACACTCATAACAGTCAGAATGCCATTAGTTATCTGCATCAACAGCTGATCGCAGAAGCCAAAGCACGTAAGGCGCCCCATCAGGCACTGATTTTAATGTCACATGCGCATATGCAAGGTGGTGAAACCTCAGATTCTGAACGCCCGATTATAGTGGGCAATGAAGAAGCGCTTTCAACGGCGCTGTTTGATGAAGTTATCGACTATGTAGCACTTGGTCATCTGCATAAGCCGCAAAAAGTAGGCCAAGCGCATATCCGTTATAGTGGCTCACCGATTCCCCTGTCTTTTAGTGAAATTCACTATTCGCATCAGGTGGTTGAGGTCAAAATTGATCCCGAGCAAAAGGCTGAACAGCGCTTTCAGTTTGCAGCCCTGCAAGTACCGCGTACGGTAGAACTGTTTAGAATCCGGGAAAATCTGGACAATCTGATGAATAAAATCCAGGCGCTACCTGCGGGTGAAATTGAACATCTCGCTGCCCGGCATTTTCTGGAAATTGAATACACAACCGATGCTCCGCCGCCAGTCGATTTACGTCAGCAGATTGAACAGGCGCTGCCAGTCAATCGTTATCGTCTGCTCAGGATCAGCCGGGTTTATCAGCGTCAGGCAGAAGATCCGGCGGATAGTTCCAAAATTGATCTGGCGCCTCCAACGCCGGAATCACTATTTTTTAATATCTGGGAAAAAATGGGCTATCGTCAGGACCCTTCGGTACAGCAGGATTTTCAGCAGCTGCTGGTCGAAGCTCAGCATGAACTTGCCCAAAAACAACAAGCTTAGGATCAGCCATGAAAATTATCCGTCTGAGCCTGAATAATCTGGCATCGCTGGCTGGCACTCATCATATTGATTTTGAATCCAGCCCGCTGGCTTATGCTGGCCTGATTGCCATTACCGGAAAAACCGGCTCCGGCAAGTCCACCTTGCTCGATGCCATGTGTCTGGCACTATATAACGAAATTCCGCGTCTGAAAGGTGCAACCGGTAGCCTGAAAGATGCGGGCGGCCAGGATGTCTCCATCAAGGACACCAAGAATATTCTGCGCCGTGGCTGCGTACAGGGTTTTGCCGAGCTTGAATTTATCGCTTTGGATCAGAAACGCTATACGGCACGCTGGGAAATCCGTCGTGCCCGGCAGAAAGTCGATGGTAATTTAAAAGTAGAACGGGCCATTACCTGTCTGGATGATCAGCGGGTGTTAAACCAGAAAATTTCGGAATGCACCCCACTGATTGAAAAACTGGTGGGCTTGAGTTTTGAGCAGTTTACCCGTGCGGTTCTGCTGGCTCAGTCTGAAGTCGGTGCCTTTTTAAAAGCCAAGGATAATGAGCGTGCCGATTTACTGGAATATCTGACCAACTCACAGATTTTCAGTCTGGTCAGCCAAAAAGCATTTGAAAAACATAGTGAAGTTAAACAGAAACGGGCTGATCTAGAAAAACAGATTGGCTATCTGGAGCTATTATCCGAAACAGATATTGCCACCTTAGAGCAGCAACATACTGCCTTAAAACAGGTGATTGAGCATTTTAACCAGAGTGAAAAAGTGCTGGACAATGATCTAAAATGGCATCGTCAGCAGCATTATTTATATACTGAAATTCAGGCCAAAAAAGAAATTTATATGGTTCAGCTGGATGCTGAGCAGAAGATGGCACCACAACAACAGCTGCTGGAACAGCTGGACCAGTTTCAGCAGATCCGGGAACAATTTGTCCAGCAACAACAGCTCCACAATCAGCGTAGCCATTTTCTGGCCGAGCAGCACAGTGTCGTTGTCGAGTTTTCAGCGATTCAGCAGCAACGTGACACTCAGCAGCAGAAGCTACTTCAATTGCAGCAACAGCAACAACAGCAGCAGCAAGAATTTCAAAAGATCAAACCCTATCTGGATCAGGGATTAAAACTGGATCATGAGCTACAGTCAGTGGGTGAGCAGTATAAACAGCTTACAGCAGAGCAACAAACTTATAAAGCCCAGCAGATTCAGCCTGTACAGGAGCAGATCCGCCAGACCGAACAACGGTTACAACAGCTTCAGCTGCAATCTCAGCAGATTCAGGCACAACTCGAACAACAGGAGTTTTTAGCGGCTTTTGATCATGAGCCGCAGGCCACCCTGCAACGTTTGCAGGAATATCAGGCACTGCGTGAAAAATTTATGCAGCAGTCTCCGGCAGTTTTTCAAGCGGGCCCCGCTGAACTGCAACAGCAGCAACAGCGCTTAGCTGAAAATTTGCAAGAATTCACGCAGCGCTATACCGATCTGGAGCAGCTCGAACAGCAATTACAGCAATTGCAAAGCCAGCAACAGCAAGCCAGCATCCAACAGTTAAAACTGGAAAGCCTGATCCAGGCTGCCCAGAAAATGGCTGGACTTGAGGCTGAAAGCCAGCAACTGAATAGCCAATTACAGCAGCATCAAAATACCTTAAAGCAACTCACCACGGAACTGCTTCAATTACAACAACAGCGCCAAGAAGCTGAACAGTCCTTTGAACAACTGCAACAGATGCTCGCGCAGCAACGCCTGTTACAGGCCCAGAGCGTGCAGGAATTGCGCACCCAGCTAAGACCTGATGAAGCCTGTATGGTCTGCGGCAGTCATGAACACCCTTTTGTGCAGCATCAGGAGTTACTGGAAAATGCCTTGCAGCAGCTGCATGATCAACAGCTTCAGGAAGCCCAAGAAAAGTTGCAGCAACAGACTCATGCATGGCAGCAGGCACAGATCCAGCAATCTCAATTACATACCTTGATTGAGCAACAACAGCAGCGCAATCAACAGCTCACCACCACACTGGCACAGCAAAAATTCCAGCTTCATGAAGAGATGCAACACTTTGGCTGGCAAGTGAATGCAAACCAGAATACCGAGCAGCTACAACAGCAGCTTGGCCAGCATGCGATTCATCTTCAGCAAGAACAACAGCAGCTTGCACAACAGCTCCAGACTCAGCAAGGTGACTGGAAACGCTGGCGTCAGCAGCAGCAACAACTGGATCAGCTGCGTTTGAGCATGCAACAGTATCTCCAGCTAGAACAGATGATTCAGCCCGTGCTGGCCCATTTGCCCGAGTCCCTGCAAAATGCCTGGGTCAAGGATACTGGCTCGAGCTGTCAGCAGCTGTCTCAGCAACTGCAACAGCGCCAGCAGCAATGCCAAGAGTTTAAAACCCTAGAAACCCACATTCAAAACCTCAATCAGCAACTTGAAAAAGCACGTGATCAGTTGATTCTGCATCAGCATCATGATGGGCAGTTGCAACAAAAGCTGGATAAGGCGCTTCACCAGGGTAAAGCATTACGTGAACAGCTGAATAGCCTGACTCTCAGTCATGCCGGACAAAGCTATCGCACGGCACAGGAATGGCGTGACCATCTGGAACAGCAGCAACACATACTGGATGAGCAGCTACGGGCACAACAGCTTACTGCCCAGCAACATGAGCAGCGCTTGCAACAGGCTGAATTGAAAAAGCAAAGTATCAGCACCCAGATTCAGCAACTGCAGCAGCAGATTGAACAATGTCAGCAGGCGATTCAACACTGGCAAAGTCGGCATCCTGATTTTAATCATGAGCATATCCAGCAGTGCCTAAATATTGATCTGCAACAGCACCAGCAAATCCGCCAGCAATTACAGCTACAGCATCAGACTGTAGAAAATGCCAAAACGGCCTGGCAGATTCTGGAAGAACAATATCAGCATCATCTGAAATCCAAGCCTGAACTGAGCTTTGAAGAAGTTGAACTACACTTAAATAAACTGGCTCAGGAAAAGGCTGAACAACAAAATGCCTTTAATGAAGTCGATACCAAGCTAAGGATTCATGCCAATAATCAGGTGACCTTGCAAAGACACCAGCATCAGATTGAACAGGTCAAAGCTGAAGAATACCGCTGGGGTCGGATCTATGACCTGATCGGACACAAGGAAGGCAGCAAATTCCAGAAAATTGCCCAGGAGCATCATCTGGATATATTGGTGGAATACGCTAACCAGCAGTTACAGCCGCTGGCACCGCGTTATCAGCTGTACCGGATTCCGGACAGTTTAAGTCTGGCCATTATTGATCTGGACATGAACAGCGAAGTGCGTCCGGTGCTCTCTTTATCCGGGGGGGAAACTTTCCTGGTTTCACTGGCGCTGGCTTTGGCGATTGCCAATATGGCCTCCGGCTCGATGAAACTGGAATCCCTGTTTATTGATGAAGGCTTTGGTACGCTGGATCCGGCCTCCTTGCACATGGTAATGAATGCTCTGGATAATTTGCAGAGTCAGGGCCGTAAAGTGGTACTGATTTCGCATGTGCAGGAAATGCATGAACGCATTCCGGTACAGATTCAGGTCAAACCGGTCGGTGCCGGTGCCAGTACAATCGAGATTATAGGTTAAAGATGCCCCATCCGCCGAACCAGCTCTCGCCCTATTTCAGCTTACAGCTAGAGAGCTTGCGAGGCATCAGTGCGATAATAGTCCTATTTAGTCACTGCTTTCAGGCCTTTATCGCCCCTTTTGATCTCAGCCTGTATTCATGGGTGCGTCTGCTGGGTCAGGCCGCAGTCATGATCTTTTTTGTACTGAGTGGCTATTTGATCGGAACTTCCATCCAGAACCATTCCCGACGCTATGGACAGTTTAATGTACGGCATTATGCGCGGCAGCGTTGTCGCCGGATTTTACCACCTTTTCTGTTTGCTTCTGCTTTAAGCTTGGTTTTATATATGCTGGCGCCTTGGTTTTTTGCTTCACAAAGCCATCATTTTCAGAACAGTTTTGGCATGATGATCCGGACTGACTATGACATTACAGCCCCGGACTTTATTGCTTCGCTGCTGTTTCTGAATGGCTTTATTGGTCCCACCATATCTGCCAATGCACCCCTCTGGAGTCTGAGTTTTGAAGTCTGGTTCTATGTACTGGCCGGATTTCTGCCTTTTCTGAAAGACTCTGAACTCGCCAAAATCGGCTTTCTGCTTCTGTTCACTACGCTGTCGGCGCTGAATATCCAGTTTTTGTTTTATTTTCTGCTCTGGCTGACAGCGTTCGCCAGTGCGCGCCGTCATCTCCAGCTCCATTTTTTAGACCGCTTACAAGCCATTAAATCCGCCCTGTTAGCTGTAGCCTTCATCATTGCCTGTCTGGATGCCTATCAATTTCAGGTGATTGAACAAACAAGATTTTACACCACGCATTATTTTGTGCCTTTTAATATTTGCATCGGACTGGCCTTTGTCTGCTGGCTGGTGCAGCTACAACAGCAGCAGAGCTGCTATCATCCGGTCTGGGTGCAGTCTGCAAATTTTTCTTATACGCTCTATGTCACCCATTTTCCATTACTGTTATTTATTTTAGGGGCTGTGCCTGCAACGCTGGCCTATGGTCTCGGTGGTGCTGTATTAGCCCTGCTCGGCAGTATGTGTGGCTTAATCCTCTTTGCCTGGCTCATGGCCAAATGGCTTGAACCACAAAGAAACCAAGCGTTATCCAATACCCTGCAATAACGCTTTTTTTTGCCCAAAGAATCTGACCGGCTTTATTCAGCCTTTTTAGGACGCGCACCAAACAGCGCTGTTCCGACACGAACCATGGTAGAGCCAGCTGCAATCGCTTCGGTCATATCGGCAGACATGCCCATACTCAAAGTATCCCAGTCCTCAGGATGGGCATGCTGAGCCTTTACCGCATCAAATAAGGCTTTGGCATCTGCAAAGGCCCGGGTATTTTCAGGAGCAGGAATCACCATCAGGCCGCGTAAGCGTATATTCGGCAATAGGCTGATCTGCCTCACCAGTTCGCTAAGTTGTTCAGGCTGACAACCATCCTTACTGTCCTGTCCGTCAATATTCACTTGTAGACAAATATTCAGTGCCGCTTGAGAATCGCGACGCTGATTGGATAAACGCTCGGCAATAATCAGACGATCCACCCCATGCACCCAAGCAAAATGTTCTGCTAGAGGCCGGGTTTTATTACGCTGTACATGTCCAATAAAATGCCACTCAATGTCCAGCGCGTGTAGAGCCGTGATTTTTTCCAGTGCTTCTTGCAGATAGTTTTCACCAAAGGCCTGCTGTCCGGCCTCATACATCTGCGCCAGGATAGCGCTTGGCTGAGTTTTGGAGACCGCCAAGAGTTGTACCGAATCCGGTTCACGTCCGGCCTGGGTACATGCGCTCTGAATCTGAGCTAAAACCTGATTTCGTGACTGTTGCAGCATATTCATTGATGAGGTTCTCATTTTGTCCTGATTTTTTTCCCTTGCTCGCCAACTAAGGGTTGGTTAAGCTGACGGAAAGCCTTATTATTCTAGCAAAATAAATAATATTTTAATGAAATTGGGGACCTGATGGATATCACAGAACTGTTAGCCTTTTCTGCTAAAAATGGTGCGTCGGATTTACACTTATCTGCCGGCTTGCCGCCGATGATCCGTGTAGATGGTGAAGTACGTCGTATTAACCTGCCTGCACTGGAACACAAGGAAGTACACAAGCTGGTTTATGACATCATGAACGATAAGCAGCGCCGTGATTATGAAGAAAACCTGGAAACTGACTTTTCTTTTGAAGTTCCAGGTGTGGCCCGTTTCCGTGTCAACGCCTTTAACCAGAACCGTGGCGCTGGTGCGGTATTTCGTACCATTCCTTCAAAAGTCCTGACCCTTGAAGATTTAGGCATGGGCCAGATTTTTAAAGATATCAGTGAATATCCACGTGGCCTGGTACTGGTCACCGGACCCACCGGCTCAGGTAAATCAACCACCCTTGCCGCCATGCTCGATTATATCAATGATAACCGTTATGACCATATTCTGACTGTTGAAGACCCCATTGAGTTTGTACACCAGTCGAAAAAATGTCTGGTCAACCAGCGTGAAGTCCACCGTGATACGCACGGCTTTAATGAAGCACTGCGTTCAGCACTACGTGAAGACCCGGATATTATTCTGGTCGGTGAGATGCGTGACCTTGAAACCATCCGCCTGGCCTTAACCGCGGCAGAAACCGGTCACCTGGTCTTTGGTACCCTGCATACCACCTCCGCAGCCAAAACGATTGACCGTGTGATTGACGTCTTCCCGGCCGAGGAAAAAGACATGGTACGTGCCATGCTATCAGAGTCTTTACAGGCCGTTGTTTCACAAACCCTGCTCAAAAAAAATGGTGGCGGTCGTGTGGCAGCGCATGAAATCATGATCGGTATTCCAGCGATCCGTAACCTGATCCGTGAAAATAAGATTGCGCAAATGTACTCTGCGATTCAAACAGGTGCCAACTATGGAATGACCACACTGGATCAAAGCCTAAAAACCCTGGTTTCCAAAGGAATCATCAGCCCGCAAGTAGCGCGTACAGCAGCCAAACAGCCTGAATCATTCTTATAAAAAACAGTTCATTATATTGGGGGCTTGAGCATGGACTTTAATGGCTTACTGAATTATATGGTAGAGAAAAAGGCCTCGGATCTGTTTATTACAGCCGATGTCGAACCTTCCATCAAAATTAATGGCCAGATTGTACCGATTGGTTCGGTAAAATTACCAGGGGCTGCGGTGGGGCAACTTTTAAACTCCATCATGACTGAAAAACAGCGTAAAGAGTTTGCAGAAACCCGTGAATGTAACTTTGCGATCAGCAATCCGGACAAGACTGCGCGCTTTCGTGTCAGCGCTTTTCAGCAACGCGATCAGCCGGGCATGGTCCTGCGCCGGATTGAAACCGTAATTCCCACCATGGACCAACTGAAGTTGCCACCGATTCTTAAAGAACTGGCAATGACCAAACGTGGCATCATCATTTTTGTAGGGGCCACTGGTACAGGTAAATCGACCTCACTGGCCTCGCTAATTGGCTACCGCAATGAAAATTCCAAGGGCCATATCATTACCATTGAAGATCCGATCGAATTCGTCCATCAGCATAAGGGGTGTATCATCACCCAGCGTGAAGTCGGGATTGATACAGACTCCTTTGAAATCGCCCTGAAAAACACCCTGCGTCAGGCACCAGATGTGATCCTGATTGGTGAGATTCGTTCCCGTGAAACCATGGACTATGCAATTGCCTTTGCCGAAACCGGCCATCTGGTCTTTGCGACCCTGCACGCCAACAATGCCAACCAGGCCATTGACCGGATTATCCACTTCTTTGAAGCAGACCGTCATAGCCAGCTGTTTATGGATCTATCCTTAAACATGAAGGCCATCGTGGCGCAGCAGCTGATTCCAACAGTGGATGGAAATGGTCGTCGGGCAGCCATCGAACTTCTGATTAACTCGCCTCTGGTGGCAGACCTAATCCGTAAAGGTGATGTGCATGAGATCAAGGACCTGATGAAACGCTCGCGCGAGCTGGGCATGCAAACCTTTGACCAGGCACTTTATGATTTATATAAAGCCAAACAGATCAGCTATAAAGATGCCCTAAAACATGCGGATTCACCAAACGACCTGCGTCTGCAAATTAAGCTGTCTGAAGAAGGCGGCGAGCATTTATTGCGTGCCAATTCCAATATCACCTTTGATGGTCAGAGCTGATCATTTAAGAGCCATAAAAAAACAGGCTTCTTATGAAGCCTGTTTTTCTTATTTTAAGCTGAACCGGGATTATTTTTTACGGTAAGCTTCCTGACATTCAGAGGCATCACAATAACCGTATAAATTAAGCGAGTGACCGGTTAGCTCGAAGCCGAACTCCTGAGCCACGTCATGCTGCTCTTTTTCAATGGTATCATTAATAAATTCAACAACTTTGCTACAATTCACACAGACCAGATGGTCGTGATGGTCTTCCTGCATAATTTCAAAAACGGAATGATTGTTTTCAAAATTATGACGTTCAATAATTCCCGCGGCTTCAAATTGCGTTAACACACGATACACAGTTGCAAGACCGACATCTTCTCCCTGTTCGAGTAAAGTCTTGTAAATATCTTCCGCACTAAGATGATGCTGTTTAGAGTTTTCTAATAATTCTAATATTTTAATTCGTGGAAGGGTGACTTTCAGTCCAGCTTTTCGTAAATCTTGGTTTGAAATAGGCATGTAAAAAGGTCTCTCAACAAAATCAAAGTTGGAATATAGGCAACAAAGTTTAGATGCAGTATGATCTATCCTTGGATCAAATGCATCATAATTAATTGGGATAGTGTAGCAAAATGCAAAAACTCATGTTGACGTTATTCGTCACCTCACTGCTGGTCGGCTGTTCGGCATTAGGTGTCTACAAAGTAGATATACCGCAGGGTACTCCTCTCACTCAAGCGCAGGCTTCCAAAATCCAGGTGGGAATGAATCACCAACAGGTACGTTTCTTGCTCGGCAGCCCAACGGTGACAGATCCAATGAATCCTTTACGCTGGGACTACATCTACAACTATACCCCGGGAACATATGCCAAAAAGGCCAAGATCCCAGCCGCCCAAGGCCAGCATTTAAAAATCTACTTTAATGAATCTGGCGTGGTGCAGCGGATTGAAGGTCTGGAAACAATTCCAGCATCTCAACCCGGTTTACCAGGTTCTAAAGAAGCAATTTTAAACGCACCTCCACTATAGTCGGTTTTTCATAAAAAAGCCCCTGAATTCTCAGGGGTTTTCTGATTAACTCAATTGATCTATCAAATTACCAGCAAATACACCGAATCAGTCGTCAGTTCCTAGGAAGATGTCTTGAGTTGCTTAAAACGGTTTCCCTTGGCATAACGGCCCACCGGATTTTTCTCTGCACGTTTACGGCGTATATCTTGGGGATTAATGGTCAATACACGATAAATTTCTACACGATCCCCAGCAGCCAATGGCTGCTGCTGATTCTGCAAGCGCATTCCAAAAATTCCTAATACCAGCGGCTCAGGCAAAGTAGCCTGCTGTGCAATTCCACTTTGCTGAACAGCATCCAGCGCAGTCATTCCAGCCTGAAAAGGCAATGCAATATGAAACTGCTGTTCCGGGGCGGCATAAGCCACCCAGACCATGCCCTTACTCATCACACCCACTGCCCGATCACAGCCAGCAATGCAATGATGATAGAAAGCGGCAGGACGACACGCACCGCAATACGCCAGATATTATAAAAGGCTTCATTGCTGAAATTCATAGACTTACGTAAATGACTAATCTTCATGATCCAGCCCGCAAAAATGGCATAGACCAGACAGATGAGCAGTCCCCAGATAATTAACAAGCCATTAAACACCGGAGCTGTATTTGGAATAAGCCAGATCAGAGTCGCTACACTTAGAATCAGCCATTGCATGGCGATATTTAGCTGACGTTGTTGCAACTGCTCACGTGCCATTTGCAGTATAAATGCGGCAGCAGCCACAATTGCTGCGCACAAGGTCAAAGCTGAAATTTGTGCCTTAACAGCAAAGAAAGCAAAGGCCACCACGGCCAGCAATTGCGCGATCCAGATTGGCAGTACAGTTTTAGTTGCAACAGATTGCTCTTTTACACTTGCAAGGCTGGACTGCCAGTACAGTCCCATTCCCAGACCACTTGCCACCAAAGCCAGTACCGTTGCATTGCCCCACTCTGAAAATTCAATTGGGGTGATTTGCCAGGCAGGTAGTGCCGTTCCCTGTATATGGGCAAAGGCCAGCGAAGCCAATACCCCGACGGTACTCAGCAGCAGTAAAATTTGACGGGGAAGCAAAGAGAGCGCCAACGCGAATACGGCAAGGCCTGCAAACAGTATTTGCGGCACAACGTTAATCGCCGCAACGCTGAGTAAACCACTAGCGTTATTAAGTATGGCACCGGCTAAAAATGGAATAAAAATCACGCCAAGCCAGCCAACAATACGCCATTTTTGTGATGCATCCGCTTCCCGGGTCAAACTTGACAGCGCTTGCACGGCGGTGGTTTTAGAGCGTTTGGCTAAGGCAATTTCCAAATAGCAAACGGGAAGCGCCAGAATCAGCATGGTGCCTAACCAGAGCATCCAGAAATCCAGCTGACGATCAGTCTGTATACCTGTTATCGGTGCGAGCGTCGCGATGATAATAAACGATAAACAGAAAGCCATCAGCGGTGATAACCATTTTGACATAGCTTTGTCCTGCATGATGCATTCCTATAAAAACCTAGCGCTATTTTGCCTTGTGAGGCCATGAAAATCAAAAACAAAAAAGCAAATCACCAAGACAGTGATTTGCTGCGCGAACTTATTATTAGAATTTTAATTTTTTTTATCTCAATCTATGCGGAGTTCTTCCAGATTATGAGAAGAAACGGGCAAACCAGTTTTTACCTTTTTTCTTTTCTTTCTCTTTCAGAATCCCGATCATATTTTCTTTGACTGCCCCCACATAATCGGCATCATCATGCTGAATATGGTTAATCAGCCATTTAGATAATACTTCATGCAATTCCGCTTCAATCGAATGCCCCATTTCAAAACGGTCACGATAAGATTCGATTTTTTTAATAAACAGGTCATGTACACGTTTATGCGGTACACGATATTTATAACCTGCTTCTTCTTGCAGAGATTCTTCGAAAGTAAAATGTGATTGGGTATAATCAATAATATTTTCCAGAACCTGTTTAATCCGATCACGATCACTATCGGCATCTAGGTCATCAATCTCATTGATATAATCAAGAATGCGTCTATGCTGATCGTCAATCACATCGATACCAGTATTATAATCTGGAATCCATTTCATTTTCATTACGACCACCTATTCATATTAAGGATTTATCACATGAATACAATCATATAGGGAATACCTATAAATAAAAATCAAGTAAATTAGTCGGCTTTAGACATTATCGCGAACTATTAACATAAATCCTTGTTTCTTATAACTAATACATTTTAAACCCGACCAGAATCATAAAGTATTTTTTAATCAATCCATTGGTTTTTAATATTATATTTTTCATTTTATTGATAAAAAAACAGGAGTAACTCCTGTTTTTTAAAATTTATTTTTGAAGATGCTTTTAAATATCTATATTTATCCATATAAACGAATTGTCTACAGCCCCCTAATATAAATCAGCTTTAGTCATTCGCTTTAAAGAAGGATCCAGTCTTTCACGTACTAAACGCGCAATATGGGTTACTTCAGACCGAACTCTGGCGCCATTCCGGAACAGGATCATTTCCCCCGGCTGAAATGCTGTCCACTGCTCATTTTGGGTCAAAGGTTCCGTGGTAATCACAGCGACCCGGTCTTCAGGAGTAGTCACCTGACTAAAGTCCACTTCGACATCAATATCAATCAATTGGGCAGGTTTAAAAGGATATTCCCGCACCAGCCAGTGTAATTTGGTTACCGCATAGCTAAACAGGGCTTGCCCATTTGACAGGCAGAAGTTAAAGGTTCCATGCTCGGCAATGGTCGGTGAGATTTCAATTAACAAATCAAAGATCTGATCCAGCTTTGGTTCATGGTAGCCAAAACGTTTGACCAGCTGATCCAGCAGATAGCAAAAAGCATACTCACTGTCGGTATTGCCCACGGGTGTAAAGCGGCCACTCAGCTCGGGAGAAAAATGATGTAAATCACCATTATGGGCAAAAATCCATTGCCGCCCCCACAGCTCACGGCTAAAAGGATGAGAATTTTCCAGGCTGATTTTACCTTGGGTCGCTTTACGGATATGCGCAATCACATTACGGGATTTAATCGGATAATTACGAATCAGCTCAGCAATCGGTGACTCGACAGCAGACTGGTTATCGACAAACAGACGACAGGCTTTATCTTCAAAAAAAGCGATTCCAAAACCATCCGAATGATCGGAAGTAATACCTGCACGCTGGGAGAATCCACGAAATGAGAAGGTAATATCTGTGGGAGTCGCACAGTTCATTCCAAGCAATTGGCACATAGTCTTGGTTCAGCTGTTGATTAATTCAGAAAAGTTATTGTGCATGACTCCTCAGCGCATTTCAAATATCTCTTTCAGATCAGC
The DNA here is from genome assembly GCF_007558235.1 of Acinetobacter sp. RF15B. NCBI lineage: Bacteria > Pseudomonadati > Pseudomonadota > Gammaproteobacteria > Moraxellales > Moraxellaceae > Acinetobacter > Acinetobacter sp. RF15B. The sequence continues at coordinate 232,388 of NZ_VLSR01000004.1, forward strand.
GCTGTAATGCTCTGCAGCACTGCATTGACAAAAATCGAGATATATTACTGTTTTATTGAATCATGCACTTTCGATGTCTGAGCATTCAAAACCTGAAGGTTGGAGAATTTGCCCAGTTTGACTAAAACATAGGATCAAAAAGAGCCTCAAGGGAGGCTCTTTAAAATTTTAAAATAATGTCTTAAGCACAATGTGGCTTGGAACGGTTGGTAATCAAGGTTCCTACCCCGTGATCGGTAAAAATTTCCAGCAAGCTGGCATGTGGAACACGGCCGTCGACGATATGCGCACTGACCACTCCACCTTTGACTGCATCTAGAGCGCATCCCACTTTAGGAATCATGCCACCATAAATCACCCCGGTTTCGATCAGGCGATCTACTTCCTGTGTGCTCAGACCAGTCAGCAATTTTTTATTTTCATCCAGTACACCGGTGATATTGGTCAGCAGGATCAGTTTTTCCGCCCCCAGGGCTTCTGCGACTTTGCCTGCCACCAGGTCGGCATTAATATTGTAGGTATTGCCTTCTTCATCTACGCCAAGCGGAGCAATCACTGGAATAAAGTCGCTGTTGGTAAACATTTCTAGGACATCGGTTTTTACCCCAACGACTTCGCCGACCAGTCCAAGATCAATTTCCTCAACCGAGCCATCATCTGCCGTTTTTTTCATGAGCAGCTTTTTAGCGCGCAGCAGATTCCCATCTTTACCGGTCAGGCCAATTGCCCGGCCACCGTGCTGGTTAATTAAATTCACGATAGATTTATTGACACTGCCGCCCAGCACCATTTCAACCACTTCCATGGTCGCCGGGTCTGTCACACGCATCCCATCAATACGGTCAGATTCACGCCCAAGCTGTTTTAACATGGAATCCACTTGTGGACCGCCCCCATGCACCACCACCGGATTCAGGCCGACAGTTTTCAACAAGACGATATCACGGGCAAAGGAACTTTCCAGCTCAGGATCCGTCATTGCGTTACCGCCATACTTGACGACTAGGGTCTTTCCTGTAAAGCGTTGGATATACGGCAAAGCTTCTGTCAGAATTTGTGCTTTGTCGATGCCGGTCTGCTGATTTGGCATTCGCCTCTCCTTATTGAGCATCTAAAATGTCTTGCGCGATTTCTGGATAACGGTCCCGCAACATGCTTACAAACAGATGACGGATTTCATGCAGTCGCTGGGCACTGCTGGCGTCAAAGCGTACTGTAAAATACTCACCTGTATTGGATGCCCGAATGATGCCAAAACCGTCCTCAAAATCAAGACGTATCCCATCAATTGTACTCATTTGTGCATTGAATTGTTGAGATTGCTGCTCGACAAGCTCTAAAAGCTCACTGGCCTGAATATCACGGGTCGCAATATAGAGGTCTTCTGTGCCATAGCGTTTAGGATAGGCCTGTAATACCTGAGCTAAACTTTGTCCCGTCTGGTCAAGATATTCTATGACGCGTAACGCAGCATATAGTCCATCATCATAGCCACAACCCCGTCCGTCATTAAATACATAATGACCGGCATATTCTCCCCCAAAAACAGCCTGATTCTGGGAATGAGCCAAATATTTACGTAAAAAGGAACTTCCCGTACGGATCATCACTGCTTCACCGCCTAGCTCCTGCACAGTATTACGAACCAGGGTCGAACATTTCACGTCATAAACAAACTGTTTTGCTTCTGGACCGGTCAAACATATTTTGGCAAATAAGCACAGCAACTGATCAGCACTAATGATATTTCCCAGCTCATCTACCAGAACCACACGATCCCCATCACCATCCAGGGCAATTCCTATATCGGCTTGTTGCTGAATAACCGTCTGATACAATGTTTTCAGATGTGCTTCCTGAGAAGGGTCCGGCGCATGATCCGGAAATTCACCATTCGCCACACAACGCAAAGCCGTCACCTCACAACCCAGCTTTTCCAGTACCAGCTTGGCACAGCGGCCGGCCGAACCATGCAGGCCATCCAGTACGACTTTAAAATTTTTCTTGAGCTGAATATCTTGCAAGATTGCATACTGATAAGGCAGGCAGAATTCTGGCGCAATCAAATGGGGACGTTGAGGGATGTTGGCAAGTTCGCTGTGGCAATGCTGTTTAGCCAGTTGCGCCACATTTTGAATCATCTGCGGGCAAGGCGGTTCACCGGAAATAATCCATTTAATTCCATTATCCTCTTTGGGATTATGGCTGGCCGTTACCATCACGCCATTACCGTCGAACTGACGCGCCGTAAAATACAGCATCGGGCTGGAACAGCAACCGATAATGGTGGCTTTTATCGAATACTGACCAAAAATACGTTGAAGAATTTCGGCAAAGGCGGGGCTGCTGATCCGGGCATCATATCCAATTGCAACCCGAGTCTGTGCAGCAGCACGATATTGCTGGGCAAGGCCATGGGCAATCGCGTCAATCACACCCGTACTAAGTAAACTCACTTTTCCCCGGATGTCATAGGCACGAAAAATATGCAGAGGAAATGGATGATTCATAGATCCCATATAATCTTCTTTTTACTATCAATTTAATGCTGGCAGGATAAAATAATGATTTAATCATTATGACTTTAAACAGTATTGTTGTTTTAAGACTGCATACTTTTAGCTCATTTTAATGTAACAATCAATTATACAAATATAGTTATTCAGCTTTTATAGAGGGATTTATATACAAAAAAGTCTAGAAAAAATATTTTTAGTAAACATTAGATATATTTAAATAGATATTTTCTCCTGTCATAAGATTTCTCTTTATACAAATCATATTCATTAAATGAGAAGAAAATAATTTTTATTGTTTTTTATATTTTAAGGCTTAGTTAAAAGATTTTGATCAGCAATATATTGAGATATATATTTATTGATTTTTTTGACCATAAAATGATCTGGTTAAAACAATTCACCAGATCATTTTATTTAGGTGATTTAAGCCTGACCGGTGTGACCAAAGCCACCGGCACCACGTTCAGTGGCTTCAAATTCATTGACCAGCTCAAACTGCGCTTGAAGCACCGGCACCAACACATACTGGGCCAGACGCTCACCTGGCTCCAGACTAAAGGCAGTTTGACTACGATTCCATACTGATACCATCAATTCGCCTTGATAATCTGAGTCAATCAGCCCCACAAGATTGCCTAGTACAATCCCGTGCTTATGGCCTAGACCTGAACGTGGCAGAATTAGACCCGCAAAAGCCGGATCTTCAATATAAATGGACAGGCCGGTTTTTACCAGAACCGTTTGTCCCGGCTCAATAAGAGTGGTTTCTTCCACACAAGCACGCAAGTCCAATCCAGCCGAACCAGTCGTTGCATAGGTCGGCATTGGCCATTCTTGCCCCAGACGTGAATCAAGGACTTTTACCTGAACTTTCATGAATTACTTTTCCTGTGACGATCTATTAAAAACTAAGTATTAAAAAATTAGCGCTTGATTAAGGCACGTAAATTTTCCAGATATTGCTGCGCCTGCAATTTTGGATCGATATTACCGGCCAGTTTTTTCTTGCGGCCCAGCCATTCCAGCTCATCTTCTGGCAGCTCATCCAAAAAGCGGCTCGGGGTCATCTGTTTCATTTGCCCGCCCGCTTTACGCTGCTCGGCCAATGTAATAGTCAGGCCCTGACGTGCCCGGGTGATCCCCACATACATCAGACGGCGCTCTTCCTCGACCGTTTCTGCAGCAATCGAGTTTTTATGCGGCAGAATTTCTTCTTCCAGTCCGATCAGATAAACATAGGGGAATTCCAGACCTTTGGAGGCGTGCAGGGTCAACAAGTTCACCTTGTCGGTATCTTCTTCTTCCTGCTGCTGCTCAAGCATATCCAGCAATACCATTTTGCGGATGACGCTTTCGATATTCTTTTCATCGACATCTTCAGCACGGTTAATCAGGCTTTGAATACTGCTATACAGCACTTCAATATTATCCAGCTTGGTTTTTTCCTGGGCCGGTGTCGCGGCCGACTCCTTGACATAGTCGATATACCCCGCTTCGACCATCATCTGACGGATAATCGCTACAGGCTCATCATCGTCTAGCAACTCGCGCGTAAAATTACTGATAAAGTCAGAAAATTCGGCCAGCTGTGTAGTCGCTTTTTTAGGTATGGCCATGGTCAGGCGCTGATCACCGGCTGCTGCCAACAAGGACAGGTTATTTTCCTGTGCAAACAGGCCCAGCTTTTCCAGCGTCACCGGACCAATTGCCCGCTTTGGTGTATTAATAATACGCAGAAATGCACTGTCATCTTCCGGGTTAATAATCACGCGTAAATAACTCATGACGTCCTTGATTTCTGCACGTGCGAAGAAAGACTGGCCACCAGACAGCTTGTAGGGAATCTGCATCTGGCGTAACTGGGTTTCCAGAATACGTGCCTGAAAGTTTCCACGATACAAAATCGCATAATCTTTCCAGTTTTTGCCATTCATCAGCTTATGAGTGATCAGGTCTTTGACCACGCGTTCGGCTTCATCATCATCATTACGGCAAGTAATGATTCGAATAACCTCGCCATGGCCTTTGTCTGACCAGAGCTTTTTATCAAAAATATGTGGGTTATTACCAATCACCGTATTGGCGGCTTTTAGAATACGGCTGGTTGAACGGTAATTCTGTTCCAGTTTAATCACTTTCAGGTTGGGGAAATCCTGCTGTAATAAGGCCATATTTTCTGGCTTGGCGCCGCGCCAGGCATAGATCGACTGGTCATCATCGCCTACAGCAGTGAACTGCCCCATCACGCCGACCAGCAGCTTCACCAGAATATACTGCGCCGTATTGGTATCCTGATATTCATCGACCAGCAAATAGCGCACCCGGTTCTGCCATTTGTCACGGACTTCTGCATTTTCCTGGAGAAGACGCGTTGGCATCACGATCAGGTCATCAAAATCAACCGCGTTATAGGCACGCAAATTGCGCTCATAAAGCTGATACAAATGCGCAAACTGAACATCTTCTGCCGTTTCACAGGTGGTATGCGCCTGTTCGGGTGGAATCAGATCATTTTTCCAGTCCGAAATCATCTTCATAGCTTTGGCGATCAGCTCTTTGCTTTCAGCACCGGATAAATTGTCACGATGCATCAGATCCATCAGAATCCGTTTACAGTCATCAGCATCCAGAATCGAGAAGTTGGCCTTGAGCGGTGTGTGTTTAAGCTCCAGACGCAGCAGATTTAGACCAAAGGTATGGAACGTCGAAACCGAAAGACCTTTGGCTTCTTCACGAGTTAACAGCTTGGTCACACGCTCTTTCATTTCGCGCGCCGCCTTGTTGGTAAATGTCATGGCTGTAATCCGGTGAGCCGGAATTCCGCAATGCTTAACCAGATAGGCAATTTTTCGGGTAATCACGGAGGTCTTGCCTGAACCCGCTCCGGCAAGTACTAACAAGGGTCCTTGAGTATATTTCATGGCTTCAAGTTGCTTGTCATTTAACTGACTGGCGAGTGACATAGGACTTCCTCTTCTAAATTCGGCTCCGATTATAGTCATCTCCGCAGCCGTTTGCCTAATCCAAATTGTGTTTTAGCAGTCAATGCGCTGTCATAAAAAAAACCACCCGAAGGTGGTTTTTCAATTTATCAGGGTGTGATAAAGAATTATTGAATCGCGTAAATGCTGATTTCTACACGACGGTTTTGTTCACGGCCTTCTGCAGTCGCGTTTGATGCGATCGGATTCGCTGAACCGTGACCTTGCGCATTAATACGTGCAGTTGAAATACCACGTGAAGCCATGTAGCTTGCTACAGATTGAGCACGCGCTTGCGACAGTGGAATATTGATAGAATCATTACCCGTGCTGTCTGTATAACCTGTTACCAGAATACCGCTTTTGTTATCTTCCGCCAGCGTCTGGGCAACTTTGTCTAAAGTTGCATAGAAATTAGGTTTAATATTTGCTTTATTTGTATCGAAAGTAATATTACCCGGCATGATCAAGCCAACAGAACCATCTGGATTACGGCCAACTTCTACACCCGTTCCAGCCATTTGCTGACGCAATTTTTTCTCTTTGCTGTCAAGATAAACACCCGCTGCACCACCAACAACTGCACCAATTGCAGCTGCACGGTTGTTTTGACGGCTGGTGTTTGCGTTGCCTTTAGACACACCATAGCCCGCTGCAGCACCGATAAGCGTACCTAGAGCAGCTTTATCATACTCAACGCCACCAATATTATTACCTGTAGATTGACAGCCTGTCAGCGCTACCGCCCCTGCCACAACTGCTGAAATTACTAGTGCACGCATCGCATGCCTCCTTGTTTGTCTTTGTCGTATAAATCAGATAATGATTTAAAAATAATGGGATAACCATTTATTTTTTGTTAATAATAAACTTTTTAGCAACTTTTTGTAATGTTCATATGTAACTGTAACAACAAGTTTCACCACAGTTTCTTCATAGTTTAAGATCTGGCCTTTTCTATTTCCTCAACTCCTACTATATTGTTCAAAATATAATGAAATTTAAATGATTCATCTCTGGAACTGTTTGTATATGTCATCGAATAGCAAGCAAAAAATGACTTTAAAAAAACTGGCACGCGGCCTGACTGTCACTTCAGTTATGACTGGAAGCACTTTCTTTCATGGTCCTCCGGTACTGGCACTAGGTCTGACCAAATTATTCAAAAAATCATCCAAAGTGGATGAAACCAATATCAAGATCACCAACAGCTGGCTGGCGGTCAATAACTGGCTGATTGACCATGTCCTGAAAAATACCGACTGGCAGATCACAATTGATGAGTCTCTGGACCTGAATATGCAGGGGCACTACCTGATGACCTGCAACCACCAAAGCTGGGTCGATACCACCGTCAACCAGTATTTTGGCCTGACCCGAATGCCACTTACCCGTTTCTTTACAAAATGGGAACTTATTTTTATCCCATTTGTTGGCCAAGCGTTTAAAATCCTTGGGTTCCCGATGATGAAAAGGCACAGTAAAGAACAGATTGCCAAAAACCCGGCCCTGAAATATCGCGATATTGAAGAAGCGCGTCAGGCCTGTGAGCAACTGGTCAGTCAGCCCTTTACTTTGCTGAATTATCTGGAAGGCACGCGTTTCACCCATGAAAAGCATGAGCAGCAAAAATCGCCTTATCGCCATTTGCTCAAACCCAAGGCCGGTGGACTGGCGTTGGCCCTGAATATTTTAGGTGACAGGATTGATGCCTTGGTGGATATGACGATTGTCTATCCGGACGGTGTGCCGGGTTATGGCGAATTCTGGCTGGGTGAAGTACCGCGCATTGCCGTGGATTTGAGAAAAATTGACATTCCGGATTGGGTGCTGGGCGGTAATTACGAGGATGATACCGAATATCGTGCCCGTTTCCAGCAATGGGTCGACCAGATTTGGTTCGAAAAGGATCAACGAATTGAACAAATGCAGCAAGCACTTGTAGCAGCTTCTGCCTGAGAGATTATGAAGAACGACAAAGCGGACACTGTGTCCAGCTCATTTAAGTTTATCCGCAAGGGCTCTTGGGGCTGGAAAATTGCACTGCTCTACGACATCTTCATGATGGCGCTGATCATGATCAATCTGTTCTGTCTCAGTGCCAATGCAATTCTAGTAAGTGATTTTGGTCAATGGCTATTTGATTTTGCTCAGATGCCTGAAGTCTTACAGTTTTATAAAAGTGAATTACGGCCTTGGGTTATTATTACTGAAGGCTGGTTTACCACTTTTTTGATCATTGAGCTTCTGGCACGCTGGCTCATTGCAAGCCTATTAAATCATCATCGCCGCTGGTGGTTTTTCCCTTTTGTGCACTGGTACGAAGTTCTGGCAATTATTCCGCAATTACGTTTCCTGCGTCTGTTACGGGCTGTGACCATCGGCTATAACCTGCACAAGCATGGCTATAAAGTGATTCCTGATTCCTGGTACAAGCGTGGTCATTTCTACTACAGCCTGCTGATGGAAGAGCTTTCCAGCCGGGTAGTGTTAACCGTACTGGATGGTATCCAACGGGAAGTCACTACTAGTACCTCGCATAAACAATTAATTGATGAGCTAATTGAACAGCACCGTAAATTACTGGCTGTTGCACTGGCTGATATTTTGCAGGAGTCTCTGGGAAGAGAATTACAGGCCCAACGTTTAGGCATTGCCAAAAATGTGGGCCAGATCGTGAATCAGGCCATTGAAGATACGCCTGAACTTACCCAGCTCCTCCGGCTGATTCCCATTGTTGGTAGTCGGATTGAACAGCAAATTCAAAGCATTGGACAACGTCTTGGAGAAAATATTACTCAGGGGCTGATTGATCCCTTTACATATCGTGATGGTTCACAGGACAATCCGACTTTTGCCCTGATTTCCGATAAAATCAGCCAGATTCAGATTGAACACAGTCCTCATATTGATAAATTGGTCGAATCGGCTGTTTTTGAAACAATTGAAACGATCCGCAAACAGGTCAAGATTAAGCAATGGCAACAGCTCCTGGAAGAATATGAGCAAAATCAGCAGTCAATCAGTTCATGAATTTTTATTTATAGAATTCATGAAAATTGGCGTCTACTGTTCGTCTAAAAAAATAACGTGGATCGCTAGAGAATTACTCAAATTTGTTCTAGGATTTGTACTATTTACAACATTGCTTCGATATAAACCAGCAGGTCAGAAGTATTAAGGAAGAACTATGGCTGACATACGGATAAAAGGCAGAATGGTCAATGCGCTGCGCATTAGCCTGGACACAAATGATCATAATGCCATCCGCCAGCAACTTACACCCAAATTACAAGCTGCATTTCCACCGGGTACTTTGGCAGTTATTGAAAGTTCAGTCGACCAGGAACTCATTGCCCTGATCCAATTGCTGATTGATCTGGAAGTCCAGCCAATGGCTGTGACTGAAGGTATTTTAGGTGATCAGGCCCGCGCCATTCAGTTCCCGGTGTTACCCCCTGATCGCCAACTGCAAGAGATTAAAGCCAGCAAGGAGCAGGTGGTTGAGGTGAAACCTGAAGCGGCCGATGACCAGCAGGCAGATTCAGCACCCGTCATTGCCCATGTGACGTCTTATCATGATGAAATCTTGCGCACCGGCCAATGTATTGTGCAGCATCAAGGTGACATTATTATCACTGCCGGAATCAACAGCGGTTCAGAAGTGATTGCATCAGGCAATATTCATATCTATGGTAGTGCGCGTGGCCGGGTAATTGCAGGTGCAGGTGGCAATCATGCAGCACGTATTTTCTGTCATGCACTTGAAGCAGAGCTGGTTTCGATTGCAGGAACCTATTGTGTGGCCGATGACATTCCAGCACATGTATTGAAAAAATCTGTGCATATTTATTTGAATGATCAACAAGAGCTTGTATTTGAGGCTCTACAATTTTAATGTATAAATAAACACCAAATAACCCCCATTTTTTATAGGGGTTTTGAACCATAACAGGAGTGGATTCGGTGGCGAAAATTGTTGTCGTAACATCAGGCAAAGGTGGTGTAGGTAAAACTACAACAAGTGCATCTTTTGCAACAGGTTTAGCCCTACGTGGCCACAAAACTGTGGTAATCGATTTTGATGTAGGCTTGCGTAACCTAGATTTGATTATGGGCTGTGAACGCCGTGTGGTATATGATTTTGTAAATGTTTTGAATAACGAAGCACGACTACAACAAGCACTGATTCGCGATAAAGATATTGAAAATTTATATATTTTACCGGCTTCACAAACACGTGATAAAGACGCCCTGACTGACGAAGGTGTTCAGCGTGTTATGGATGAGCTGTCACAGGAATTTGATTATATTATCTGTGACTCCCCGGCGGGTATTGAGCGTGGTGCGATTCTGGCCATGTATCATGCAGATGAAGCCATCATTGTGACGAATCCTGAGATTTCATCAGTACGTGACTCTGACCGTATCATTGGCATGCTTGACAGTAAAACTAAAAAAGTAGAACAAAACGAAGGTCGTATCCGTAAGCATCTATGTATTACCCGTTTCAACCCGGAACGTGCTGATAAACAGGAAATGCTGACGATTGATGACATCTCAAAAGATATTTTACGTGTACCAACCTTAGGCGTGATTCCTGAGTGCCCAAGCGTATTACAAGCGTCTAACGAAGGTAAACCTGTGATTCACTTCACTGAGTCTGCTGCAGGTCAGGCTTATGATGATCTGGTTGCTCGCTTCCTCGGTGAAGAGCGTCCTTACCGTCATATTGAGGTAAAACCGAAGGGCTGGTTAGCACGATTATTTGGAGCGTAAACATGGCAGGATTCTGGAGTAAACTTTTTAGTAGCGAGGAAAAAGCCCCAAGCGCACAGACTGCCAAGGATCGTTTAAAGGTGATCGTGGCATCTGAACAGGGTTTAGGACGCCGTTTAAGTCAGGACAAAATTGACCAGATGAAAACGGAAATCATGCAGGTAGTCAATCGCTACGTCCGTGGCGTGGATGAGAATCATATTCAAATGCAGGTTCGCTCTGAGGCCAATATTGAAATGCTTGAAATGAATATCAATTTACCTGAAGAGCGATAATCTGATTTTTGATTGGTCAAGCAAATTGATTCAAGGCAGAATATGCGGCAGGCAGAAAAATATGGCTTTTCCCTGCCTTCAATATTTTGCCTTTTTCATGCCGAAGAATTAAATCGAGGAGATTGCGATGGCATTATCTCAACCTGCGACCTTTAACGAAGAATGGTCAGATGAGCGTGTATTTGCCTACCTGAATCAGCTTCCTCCTGCGGGTGTTCATGCAGATTTTCATGTGCTTTATCATGCCTTCAAACATATGCGCCCTTTGGACTATGAGCGCTTGTTGACCAAGTTTGTCGCTGATGGTCGTGATATTAATGCCACGAATCCTGAAGGTCAGCGTATTCATGATGTGATTGCAACTTTTCCGCGTCAAAGCGCCGAATTTCTGGCAGTCTTAGAAAAATTTGCCTGATGTGAATAATAAATAAAAAAGCCTGCTTTAAAGCAGGCTTTTTTTATGTACTTGAGCATTTCAGATTTACACCAGAATCTCACGCTTACCATTGGCACCCATAGAGCTGACAATGCCATTTTCCTCCATCTGGTCAATAATGCGGGCAGCACGGTTATAACCCAAACTAAATTTGCGCTGCAAGGAAGAGGTGGAAGCTTTACGGGTTTCCAGTACAAAGGCTACACACTGGTCATATAGGGCATCCCGATCAGAACCACCTTCGCCTCCATCTTCAAAGCCACGGCTGGATGGTTCTTCATCATAAGGCGTCAGAATTTCATCCACATAGTTCGGTGCACCCCGTTCACGCCAGGCATCACAGATCCGGTTCACCTCATCATCAGCAATAAAGGCACCATGCACACGCTCCGGCTCGATTTTACCGGGACCAAGAAACAGCATATCACCATGACCAAGTAAATCTTCTGCACCACCTGCATCCAGAATGGTACGTGAGTCAATCTTGGAGTTCACCCGTAACGCAACCCGGGTTGGAATGTTGGCCTTAATCAGACCAGTAATAACATCCACCGATGGACGCTGGGTAGCCAACAACAGGTGAATACCGGCAGCACGGGATTTCTGCGCCAGTCGTGTGATCATTTCTTCGGCTTTTTTACCGACCTGCATGATCATATCTGCGAATTCATCTGCGACAATCACAATTGAAGGCAATGGCATTAAGCGCGGTGCGCGCTCTCCTGCGACCGATTCACTGGCTTTCCAGGTTGGGTCAAATAGCTCTTCACCATTGGCAATTGCTTCTTCGACCTTGCGGTTATAGTCACTCAGCTTACGGATTTTCAGGAAAGACATCAGTTTGTAACGGCGTTCCATCTCATTAACACACCAGTTCAATGCACTCACCGCATCTTTCATATCCGTCACCACTGGCGTTAATAGATGGGGAATATCATTATAGTTGGCCAGTTCCAGCTGCTTCGGATCAATCAGAATCAGGCGTAACTGGTCAGGCGTATATTTGAGCAGCATCGATAGAATCATCGAGTTCACTGCTACCGATTTACCTGAACCGGTCGTACCTGCGACCAGCATATGCGGTGCTTTCCCTAGATCGGCAATCACCGGATTGCCAGAAATATCCTTGCCCATTGCCATCGAAAGAATGCTGTTCGGATCTGTAAAGGCAGGAATGGTCAAAAGTTCAATTAAACGTACCATTTCACGGGTACTGTTCGGTACTTCAATGCCGATATACGGCTTGCCCGGAATGACTTCGACCACACGTACGGAGGCCATGGACATCGAACGTGCCAGATCACGGGAAATATTCGTGACTTTAGAGGCTTTCACGCCCGGAGCAAGATCCAGCTCAAAACGGGTGACAACTGGGCCTGGCTGAGCCTCCACCACTTTGGCCTTGACATTAAATTCCTGTAGCTTGATTTCCAGTAACTCGGATAAACGCGACAACTGTTCTTCGGTAAAATTCACTTTCTTGTTAGGGTCGACCTCATCCAGCAAATCCAGACCCGGCAAAGGTGATAAATCTTTACGGCGTTCAGCCACCTGCATGGCGCGTGACATCGGACGACCGGCGGCATCGGTCAGAGGTGCATCAAAGTCAAATTCGTCTTCATCTTGCGGCTTTCCGGCAGTTTCCTGCCAAGCGTCGATAAACTCTTCCTTAGACAATGCCTCATGCACTGCCGCATTTGTTGCCGCAGAGCTGACTACGGACTCTGCACGCTGAATCGGCGCCTGCACAAAGGCAGAAGATTGTGCATAGCTGGATGCACGTACTGGTTTGGGTTCATCTTCTGCAACCAGCAAATCATCCAGATCATCAAAATCCACTTCCAGCGCAGTATTTTCAACGCGACGGGCAACGCCGATTGATGTAGCTACAGGTGCAGCGGTGGCTGGTGTATTCTCAACCACTCTTAACGTTTTATTGCTACTTGCTGCCGTAAACGGGCTATGTACATCGCTTGCTGTTTTCCCTTGAGGCACAGCAGCCAGCAATTCATCAAAAATCGCGTTATCATCCCAGTCCAGCCCTGTTTTATGAGGATGCGCCGAGCTTGGCTGTCCAGAGGCAGAAGCATGCGGGGCTTCAAACGCGGGCTGATGTTGCTCTTCTTCTGCCGCTTTAAGCAAGGCATCAATATCCTGCGCATGGCGCTGGTCTTCATTTGAATTCAAGGCACGCCACACCTCCCCTGTTGCGACCACACGGTCGGAATGCTGGGGAACTGGTATCGCAACATCCGGTTCCGGCTGCAGTACCGGCGCTTCAGCTTGAACTTCTTCTGTCTGTATCTGCTGCGCTTCTTTATGTGCAAAATCATCAAATAAACGTTCCGCCACCTGATCACGCACCACAGGATCAATGTCAACCAGTTTATGTTCCGGTGCAGCAGTCACAGGCACGCTGACTTTCTGGGCAGCAGTTTTGGCGGCTTCTTTTTTGATGACCGGCGCTGTACGGTCAAAGTCTGACATGCCTTCTGGCACATTGCGATAAAAGAGATCCTGCAAATAGGCAGGCGTTGCTTTCAGACTGCTCCAGGTCTTGTTCCACTTCACGCCAAAAGCCAGCGTAAATAGCACCACCCAAAGCACCAGCAGGAAGAATGTAGCACCATAAACAGTGAGCAACTGCTCAAGGCTCTGACCCAGTTCGTAGCCGATAATTCCCCCTGAAGAGTTATCCAGTGTATCCGCAGGAACTTGCCAGAATAGAAACAGCAGCGCAGAACTGGTCAATAACAGGAAGAACTGGGCAGCATAGCGAAATGGACGATTCAGGAAGCTGTGCGGCCACCAGACCTGTATTGCCTCCACAAACAGATAGACAGGGAGCAGCAAACTGGCCCAGCCGAGAAAGCCGAATAACAGATCTGAAATCCAGGCTCCAGCAACGCCACTTGCATTGGAAACAGTCTGCGTATCGCTAGAGATATGCATCCATCCCGGATCAAATGGCGTATAGGTCACTGTTGCAAGAAACAGATAAATCCCAAATGAGACTAAAAATAATGTCATTACTAAGCGCTGTGCATAGGCACTCGACACCGCTGTCATATACTGTCCTGTAACCAATTCTTCATGAATATTCTTTTGCTTCTATGCTTGAAAAAAAGCGTCGCAATAAAATGTATATTATGCACCTGTTCTGTGAAAAAAGATGCATTATTGTGTAGGTCTTCTTTATAGCGCGATATAGCCCCAATCGATTTCACTGATCAACAATATCGACTTTAATCTCACACAACTTTTATACAGTTTCACGTATAATTCAATAAATTTCTAAATAAAAAAAGGATACGGCTGATGAGCGCACGTCACTCACGACTGATTATTTTAGGTTCTGGCCCTGCAGGTTATAGCGCAGCTGTCTACGCAGCGCGTGCTAATTTAAAGCCGACCTTAATCGCAGGACTGCAACTTGGCGGCCAACTGACCACTACAACTGAAGTCGATAACTGGCCTGGTGATCCTGAAGGCCTGACAGGTCCAGCATTAATGGAACGTATGCAAGCCCATGCAGAACGTTTTGGGACCGAAATTGTCTATGATCATATTAATGAAGTCGATCTGAGTCAGCGTCCATTTGTTCTCAAAGGTGATATGGAAGAGTTCACCTGTGATGCACTGATCATCTGTACAGGTGCAACAGCACAATATTTAGGTCTGGAATCAGAAGCAGCCTTTATGGGTCGGGGTGTAAGCGCCTGCGCGACCTGTGATGGTTTCTTCTATAAAAACCAGAAAGTGATGGTGGTCGGTGGAGGAAATACTGCGGTTGAAGAAGCCCTGTATCTTTCCAATATTGCTTCACATGTCACGCTGGTACACCGCCGTGACAGCCTGCGTGCAGAAAAAATCCTCCAAGCGCAACTTTTTGAAAAAGAGAAAGAAGGCAAGATCAGCATTATCTGGAATCATCAGGTCGATGAAGTTCTAGGTGATGCACAATCTGGTGTGACCTCAGTTCGTCTTAAATCCACCCAAGATGACTCTACTCAAAACGTTGATGTGACGGGTATGTTTGTGGCAATTGGTCATAAGCCCAATAGCACCATGTTTCAAGGCCAGTTAGAGCTTCGTGATGGTTATATTCAGGTACAAAGCGGTACTGCTGGAAATGCGACCCAGACTTCGGTTCCAGGTGTATTTGCAGCAGGTGATATTGCAGACAGCGTTTACCGTCAAGCAATCACATCTGCAGGTTCAGGCTGTATGGCGGCCCTCGATGCAGAAAAATATCTCGATGCGATGGGCAAACTAGCCTAACCCATGAGAAAATCAAAAGCCGTCCATGTTGGGCGGCTTTTTTAGGTATGATAAAAATAGACTATTTTAAAATCAGGTGTTTGCATGCATTACCTTATACCTTCACAGTTTGTTTTTCCCGATCCGGTAGAAGTTGATCCTGAAGGCGAAGGCCTGATCTGTATTGGTGCTGATCTCTCCCCTGCTACTTTATATGAAGCCTATAGCCATGGCTTATTTCCTTGGTTTTCTGAAGGCGATCCAATTTGCTGGTGGAGCCCGGAACCGCGCTGCATTATTCGCCCTCAGGATTATCACCCGAGTAAATCCCTGATTCGCAGCATGAAAAAAAAGGATTATCGGATTAGCATCAATCAGGCCTTTGAAAAAGTCATTCGGGCCTGCGCTTTACCACGCAGCTATGCCAATGAGACCTGGATCAGTGAAGACATTATTCAAGGCTATTGTCAGATGTTTACCGCCGGCTATGCTTATAGTATTGAAGTCTGGGAAGAGACACAGTTGGTTGGCGGCTTATATGGCGTAACCATCGGTCAAGGCTGTTTTGGGGAATCTATGTTTAGTACCCAAACCGATGTATCAAAAATGGCTTTTTACACCCTGATGCTGATCGGACAGGAAAACCAGCTGCCCTGGATCGACTGCCAACTGGTCAACGATCATCTGCTAAGCTTGGGTGCCTGTACAATTTCTCGCCAGACATACCTTAAATCGTTACAAGATGTAATCAAACAGCCGGCAGTCAATTGGAAAAGCTATCAGGAAGGTGTATTTTCAAGTAAAACAATAGCGCAGAACGCGCGCTTAATCGAATGAAAATAAACAGAGGGTACTTGCCATGAACTCTTATCACCCTAAGTCCCTACTGAACGATTTACAGTATTATATTACGCCGCCACACGATTGCAGCTATTTACCAAATAAATCAGCACGCATGGTTTTTCTCGATCCTTCGCACCGCATTGACGTCCTGACCTTGTCTGAACTCTCGCGTACCGGCTTCCGTCGCAGTGGTGATTTTGTTTATCGGCCCGAATGCCATCTATGCCGTCAATGTTTGTCTTGTCGCGTTCCTGTGCATGAATTCGAGATGAATAGTTCTCAAAAAAAGGCCTGGAAACGTAATCAAGATCTGAGCATGCGAATTACCAGCCCAGATCAGGCCAGCGATCTCCACTATGCTTTATACGAACGCTACATTCATGAGCGCCATGCTGATGGCGACATGTATCCACCAAGTCGAGACCAGTTTGAAAAGTTTCTGCTGCAAAGCTGCGCAGAGAGCTTCTTTCTGGAACTATGGCAAGGTGAACACCTGATCGCGGTATCCGCCTGTGATCTGCTGGATGATGGGATTTCAGCAGTCTATACCTTCTTTGATCCCGATGAAAACCGCCGCTCTCTCGGTGTATTTGCTATTCTGAAACAAATTGAACATGCAAAAAAAATCGGATTGCGATTTATTTATCTGGGCTATTGGGTGCCACATTCTTATAAAATGAATTATAAGTCCCGTTATCTGCCTTTAGAGTTGCTGATTGATGGGCAATGGCGTCGCCTGAATCGCTCATTAAGTGCTACAGAAATCGAACACTTGGGAAACTCCTTGATGACGACTTTACCCAGCGGATGGAATCACCAGATCATTAAATAGTATCTTTTTTGCTGTTATGATTTAAATAGACTGGCAAAGTCATCCGTACAGGCTTTGACCATGATAATTGCATGCTCACGTGTGCCATCTGGATTTGGATAATAATTTTTTCTTAAATCAATCTGATGAAAACCAGACTTTTCATACAGCTTGATGGCAGCGACATTACGCTCACGAACTTCTAAAAAAATCTGTACCGGATTATTTTTCAGCAAAGCAATCGACTGGTCTAATAACTCAAAACCCAGGCCTTTACCCTGCTGTGCAGGATCAATTGCCATCAACAGCAGATTGGCTTCATCCACAACCGGCTGCAAAATACAAAAACCCACCACTTGTCCTGCCTGCTCAATCACAGTACTTTGATAGGCCCTAACTGCTTCTTTGAATTGATTGAAAGTCCAAGGGTGCGACTGAACCAGACTTTCGATCTGGCTAACACGCTCCAGATCAGCAACTTGCATTAAACGAATCATCTTCGTTCATCTTATATAAAATCAACCTCCGCATTATAGAAACTTTATTTAAAAAATCGAGTAAAAAAAAGAGCGATCTCAATCGCTCTTCAGCTTTTCACTCTATAAACCGAGTTTCTGCTTCCAGCTGCTCAGTAAGCTCCGGCTATCCAGGTCATTAGGATGAAATCCCGGTTTAAAATACATCAGCATTTCTTTGGTCATACCGGCAATAATTCCTTTGGATGGGCTATAACCAAAAATATAAATATCTTTCAGTGCCGATATATTCAGATGCTGATCTTCTTTTAATAAGCGCAAGATAAAATAGCTATGTACAAAGAATAAAGTCACCATCGCAGCCACTAAAGAACTGGTACGCAATAGATAGGATTTAGAGCCTTTACCAAAAACACCCTCGAATACATCATAAGCCACGGCCTTATGCTCATTTTCCTCAATCGCATGCCACAGCCACATGGTTTTCATGGTCTCATCTTTCATCAGCTCCTGAATATGCTCGTTACTCAGCAACTGGGAAGCAATTGTTGCAGTAAAATGCTCAAGAGCCGTAGTTGCGGTCAGATCAACCATTTCCTGACTAATCCCAAATGGCTTACCAAGTACAGCAAAAAACTTACGTACCGTTTGAATCACCCGGTCTGTCTGACGGTCAAGCGCATCGACATCATGACCATAACGCTGGGCCGACGCATTAAAACCGACATGCTCTTGAGTATGCATGGCTTCTTGACCAATAAAAGCAGAAATTTCTTTTTGGAGGGCTTCATTGTCTTTGATGGCGGGATGCTGGCGTACAGCACGAACCGAATCAATAAAAAATTTTTCACCTGCTGGAAATAATGCCGAGAGTGCTGTCATAAAGTGGGTCAGACCTGCCGAACCACTCATCCAATATTCTGGGACCTGTTCAAACTCAAAATTCATCCGGCGTACTGGAAAGCTTGCACCAGCCCGATTGGTAATTTTTACTTTAGCGTTCATGCCCTTCTCCATTCAAGTGCTTTTAGACCTGAAAATATAATCTTGGAATTCTTAGATTTATCTTACTGCGTGAAATTTTTCTCATAAGTGCAGTTAAGGTCAGTAAAATATCACTTAAGGACAGCTTTTTAATAAACTGTCAGACAATTTAAGCTGGAGATTAAGGCTGAATTTTATGAATATAAAGATAAAAAAAGCGCTCCACAGGAGCGCTTTTTTGACACAATCAGTGATTATGCAGTTACTTTAGCAACTACACCAGCACCTACTGTACGACCACCTTCACGGATCGCAAAACGCAGACCTGGGTCCATTGCGATTGGGTGGATCAGTTCTACTGACATCTCAACGTTGTCACCAGGCATAACCATTTCCACACCTTCTTTCAACTGGATCGCACCAGTTACGTCAGTTGTACGGAAATAGAATTGTGGACGGTAACCGTTCAGGAATGGAGTATGACGACCACCTTCTTCTTTAGAAAGTACGTATACTTCCGCATCGAATTTAGTGTGTGGCTTGATTGAACCTGGTTTAGCCAATACTTGACCACGTTGTACGTCTTCACGCTTAGTACCACGAAGAA